>CAZCXC010000219.1:0-1637 GCA_964502505.1 uncultured Enterobacteriaceae bacterium | reverse complement strand
TATAATTAACAAGTAGATGAGAATTATTCTTAATAGATCACTTTATTTTCTGTTATTACTCTTCACACTATTTGAGTCGGCATATGCTGCGCAAGAGTTTGTCATTGAAGATATTCGTGTTGAGGGGCTACAGCGAATTACGCCCGGAACTGTCTTCAATTATTTACCTATAAAAGTAGGCGATACGTTTGATGATAGCCGTTCCGGTGAAGCAGTCAGGGCGTTATTCAAAACAGGATTTTTTGATGATGTACGCCTGGAAAGAGACGGAGGAATTCTCGTTTTTATCCTAAAGGAAAGGCCAACTATTGGTAGTATCGCACTGAATGGCAACGAGGATATTAATAGTGAAGATCTCATTGATGGTCTCCGCCAAATAGGGTTTGCTGAAGGGCGGGTATTTAATCAAGCACAACTTGAAAAATTAGAGCAGGAACTGCAACGCCAGTATTTTTCTCTCGGTAAATACGCTGTTGATATTGAATCAACCGTAACTCCGATTGATAATAATCGAGTCTCAGTGGTGATTGACATTTCAGAAGGTATTGCAGCAAGGATTAGTCAAATTAATATTGTAGGAAATGAAGCATTCAGTGAAAAAAAATTACTTAAACTATTCAAACTAAGCACACCCACATTTTTTTCTTTTTTCACCAAAGTAGATCAATACTCACGTCAAAAACTATCTGGTGATATTGAAGCACTGAGATCATTCTATCTTGATAATGGCTATATAAATTTCAGTATTGAATCAACACAGGTATCAATCACACCGGATAAAAAGGATGTTTATATCACCATTAATATTACTGAAGGTGCGCCTTATTTCATCTCTGAAGTCAAATTAGCAGGTGATTTGATATTACCTGAGGAAGACTTAATAGAATTAGTCGATATTAGAAAAGGTGAATTGTTTTCTCGTAAAAATTTAACAAAAAGTACGGATGCAATCACCGATAAAATAGGTGATGTAGGTTATGCTTTCGCCAATGTTAATTCCATCCCGGATATTGATAATGAGGCAAAGACAGTTTCCGTTACATTTTTTATTGATCCAGGCAAGCGAGCCTACGTAAGACGAATTTCATTTAGTGGTAATACACGGACGCGTGATGAGGTGATACGGAGAGAAATGAGGCAACAAGAAGGTGCATGGATATCGACCAAAAATGTAGAGCGTGGAAAAATAAGACTACAACGTTTAGGTTATTTTGATGTAGTTAACGTAGAAACACCTGCTGTACCAGGTACAACGGACCAGGTTGACGTGAATTATTCGGTTGTTGAGAAAGCATCAGGCCAAATAGGAGCTGGTATAGGTTATTCGCAAAGTGGAGGTGTAATTTTTCAAACAAGTGTCACACAGGATAATTTCCTTGGTAGTGGTAAGAGAATAAGTTTTACCTTTAATAATAGTGATATTAATCGGCAATTTGGCTTGGGATTTACTGATCCCTATTGGACGGAAGATGGTATTAGTCGAAGTTTAAATGGGTTTTATCGACAAACTGAGGGTTTAGATGCAAATGTGACAGCATTCGATAATAGGGTTTGGGGTGGTGGTGTAGCTTTTGGCATTCCAGTGACTGAACTTAACGTGCTTCATACAAGCTTATCTTATGAAAATACTGAAATTG
>CAZCXC010000218.1:0-5864 GCA_964502505.1 uncultured Enterobacteriaceae bacterium | reverse complement strand
TTGGTTAAATATTCTTCCGGATCTTTGGCCCAGGCAGTGGGAAAGTCGATCATGATTAATCCGATGACGGCCCTAATACCAGTAGTAACTACAACTTCGGCCGTATGATCAGGAAAAAAATACATATCATTAAAACAAGTCGTGCCACCACGGATCATTTCAGCAACCGCGAGACGCGTCCCATCTTCTACAAATTTGGGGTTCACCCACTGTTGTTCAGCAGGCCAAATATGATTATTGAGCCAATCCATCAATGGCAGATCATCTGCCAGACCTCTAAACAGTGTCATGGCAGCATGCGTATGACCATTGATAAGTCCGGGGATTAACGCATGTGTTTCAAATTGATGTTCATCAAAGGCAGAGTATTTTTTCTTTGCCTGTGCTGTGGGTAGGATGTCTATGATCTTGCCATCATTGATGGCGAGTGAATGATGTTCCAACACCCGGCCTTCCGGTTCTACTGGTATAATCCAGCGAGCATTAATAAGAGTATCGATGTCCATCCTTTACAATATTAACCAATTCAACGTTGCTTTTTATTGTTTGATTATTCATTGTACGAAAAAAATGATAACAGGAGACAGTATTTGTTGAGTAAAACTGAGAAAAGTGTGGATTCAATTCAGGCAGTAACTTGGTCTGACGGACATGTTCGCTTGCTTGATCAACGCGTTCTCCCACAAAAAACAGAATATATTGATTACTACGATGTAAAAACTTTAGCGCAGGCGATTACTGATATGGTGGTACGCGGCGCCCCTGCTATTGGAATTGCTGCGGCTTATGCTGTGGTGCTTGCTGCAAGGAATGCCTATCACGCTGATGTAAAACAATGGCGAGAAATAATTACTGGTGATCTTGAATTGCTGGCACAGGCAAGGCCCACTGCGGTTAATTTACAGTGGGCGATTGATCGTATGTGCAAAAAATTTCCTGCCATTGAAGGCCAACCTGAAGAAACGCTGTTAGCTGAAGCGATCGCAATTCATGAAGAAGATATTATTGCAAACCGGGTAATGGGTGAATTAGGTGCTGAAATTATAGAATCATGTTCAAAAGTATTAACACATTGTAATGCAGGGGCGTTGGCAACTGGTGGTTATGGTACGGCCTTGGGTGTTATTCGTTCAGCACATAGTGCCGGTACATTGGAAACTGTATTTGCTTGTGAAACACGACCCTGGCTACAGGGAGCCAGACTGACAGCATGGGAACTGCAACATGACAATATTCCTGTGATTTTGATTGCTGACAGTGCAGCAAGTCATCTATTACAACAGGGTGAAGTTAAATGGATAATTGTTGGTGCCGATCGCATTGCTGCCAATGGTGATGTTGTCAATAAAATAGGCACCTATGCCTTGGCCGTATCTGCAAGATATCATGGAGTTCGCTTTATGGTGGTTGCACCGACATCGACAATTGATATGAATATGCAAACAGGTGCCGAGATACCTATAGAAAAAAGAGCAAGCGAAGAAATTACGCATTACAAGGACAATGGCGTAGCACCAAATGAGGTGTCTGCATGGAACCCGGCGTTTGATGTCACACCTGCAGAATTGGTGGATGTTATCGTTACAGAAAAAGGGGTTATTTACCTTCCGGAAAAGCAAAAAATTGCAGCATTATTTACTGCAAATTTAAGCTGAATTTAGGCCTGAAAAACTAAATCAAATCAAGCTATTTATATTGCTTACTAAGCTATAGTCAAAGTCAGTAATATGGTAAAATTTACTCCTTTGTAAACTGCTTAAAAAGGGCTCAAAATACTGCTGGTATTCCATTAATTCTGTATGTCTGAATCTGAATTCGCGCGTTCTGTTACCCCCGTCAATATCGAAGACGAAATGAAGCGGTCCTATATGGATTACGCGATGAGCGTGATCATTGGGCGTGCTCTTCCTGATGTACGTGATGGTTTAAAACCTGTTCATCGTCGTGTGCTCTATGCAATGAACGTAATGGGAAATGACTGGAACAAATCGTATAAAAAATCAGCGCGTGTGGTGGGTGATGTTATCGGTAAATATCATCCGCATGGTGACACCGCAGTTTACGATACGATGGTGCGAATGGCGCAGCCTTTTTCATTACGCTATATATTAGTCGACGGACAAGGAAATTTTGGTTCGGTTGATGGTGATTCACCTGCCGCTATGCGTTATACCGAAGTACGCATGACCCGGATAGCGCATGAATTATTAGAAGATCTGGATAAGGAAACCGTTGATTTTGTCCCCAACTATGATGGCGCGGAACAGGAACCCACAGTCTTACCTGCACGGATTCCCAATTTATTAGTAAATGGTTCCAGTGGTATTGCAGTGGGAATGGCGACGAATATACCGCCGCATAATTTGAGCGAAGTGATTAATGCCTGTGTTGCCTTAATTGATAATCCAGAACTTCAACTTGCAGATTTGATAAAACATATCCCTGGGCCAGATTTTCCAACAGCGGGCATTATCAATGGGGCAAGTGGAATTCGGGAAGCCTATCTCACCGGACGTGGACGTATCTATGTACGCGCACGTACAGAAATAGAAAGTGACGATGTTAAAGGTGGGCATACAATCATCGTTACAGAATTACCCTATCAGGTAAATAAGGCGCGATTGATTGCAAAGATTGCCGAACTTGTTAAGGATAAAAAAATAAGTGGTATCAAACAGGATGGATTGAGAGACGAATCTGATAAAGATGGTATGCGCATCGTTATCGAATTACGTAGGGGAGAAGTGCCAGAGGTATTGTTAAATAATTTGTATCAGCAAACGTCGATGCAAAGCGTATTCGGTATTAATGTTGTTGCGTTGGAAAACGGGCAACCGCGTCTACTTAATCTAAAAAATTTATTAGAAGCTTTTCTGCGGCATCGTCGTGAGGTTGTCACGCGACGTACAATGTTTGATTTACGCAAAGCACGTGCTCGTGCTCATTTGTTAGAAGGGCTCGCGGTCGCACTTGCCAACATCGATCCGATTATTGGATTAATAAAGGCCTCACCAAATCCGGCTGAAGCAAAGCAAGGTTTATTAAAACCATTTTGGAAATCTGGTGTTGTCACAGAAATGTTACAACGTGCTGGCAGTAATGCTTCGAGGCCCGATGATCTATCAGATGAGTTTGGGTTATTGGATGAAGGCTATCGTTTATCAGAAGCACAGGCCCAGGCTATATTAGATCTTAAGTTGCAACGCTTAACTGGCATGGAGCAGGATAAAATAATTAAGGAATACGGTGAAAATCTGGATACGATCCAGGAATTGTTGGACATTCTATCCCGACCGGAACGTTTAATGCAGGTTATTCGGGATGAATTAACACATATAAAAGAGCAGTATGGAGATGAACGCCGGACAGAGATTATTGATGATCATCTTGATCTCAGCATGGAAGATCTGATTACAGAGGAAGATGTAGTCGTCACTTTATCGCATGTGGGTTACGCTAAATCGCAATCGATTGATACTTATCGTTCGCAACGACGTGGAGGTAAGGGTAAATCGGCTACCCGAATGAAAGATGAAGATTTCATCGATAAACTGTTTATTGCAAGCACACACGATACGCTACTTTGTTTTTCCAGTCGGGGTAAAGTCTATTGGATGAAGGTATATGAATTACCTTCAGCAAGCCGTACCGCGCGTGGTAAACCGATTGTTAATCTATTGCCTCTGGGTGAGGGAGAACGCATCAATGCAATATTACCCATTCGTGAATTTACAGATGATAAATATGTATTTATGGCAACAGCTGATGGCACTGTTAAAAAATGTAGTCTTAAAGATTTTTCCAGGCCACGGCCAAGTGGTATCAGGGCGATCGATCTAGTGGGCGATAATCAACTTATCGGTGTAGAACTGACTGATGGTCAGCATGATGTCATGTTATTTTGCGATTCAGGTAAAGCTGTGCGGTTCAATGAGAAAGAAGTTCGTGCGACAGGTCGTACTGCGCGTGGTGTACGAGGTATCCGTTTAGCACCTGGCCAGAGAGTAATTTCATTGATCATTGTTGAAAATGACACAACCATGCTAACTTCAACGGAAAATGGTTATGGGAAACGTACGCCTGTAGAAGATTATGTTGCTAAAGGTCGCGGCGGTGTGGGCGTAATCTCGATCCAGACTTCGGCTCGTAATGGTAAGGTTGTTGGTGCTGTAGCTGTTGATGATGATGATGAGATCATGTTGATCAGTAACCAAGGCACGTTAATCAGAACGCCCGTAAATGGTGTCTCAGTCATGGGACGTAATACGCAAGGGGTCAGATTAGTTACTTTAGGAAAAGACGAAAGCCTTGCCAGCCTGGAAAGAATTGTAGAATATAAAGGTGCTAATGGCAGGGAAGTCACTGAATAAAGGGGCCCTAAGCATTATCCGGTTTTTAAAAATCTCAACCAGGCTGGTTCTTAACTGTTTAATCTGTGCTCTGTCTACCGTATTCTTCGTATTCTGATTTCAAAGCATACATAGCGATTTGGTGAATCCGTGGCCAACGACAAACAATTAGCAGATCTAAGAACCCGCATTGATGATATTGATGCACGGTTGCTTGAATTAATCAATGAGCGGGCGCGTTTGGCTACCGAGGTTGCACAGGTGAAAGGGGCGCAATCAGATAATCATGGTTTTTATCGCCCTGAACGTGAAGCCCAGATACTTCGCAAGATCATAGAGCAAAACAAAGGTCCGTTGTCTGAAGAAGAAATGGCACGACTGTTTCGTGAGATCATGTCAGCCTGTCTGGCGCTGGAACAAGAACTGAATATTGCCTATCTCGGACCAGAAGGAACCTTCACCCAATCTGCGGCATTAAAGCATTTTGGCCATTCTGTTAAAACAACAGCATTGGCAAGTATTGATCAGGTTTTCAGGGAAGTTGAATCTGGCGTGAGTCATTATGGTGTTGTCCCCGTAGAAAATTCTATTGAAGGTGTCATAAACCATACACTGGATATGTTGATTAATTCCAGCTTATTGATTTGTGGTGAAGTAGAGTTACGTATTCACCATCACCTGCTGAGTAATGAGGAAAATCAGGAACAGATTAAAACAGTGTATTCGCATCAACAGTCGTTAGCCCAATGTCGAAGTTGGTTGGACACACATTTGTTACAAGCCGAGCGCATTGCTGTAAACAGTAATGCCGAGGCAGCACGTACAGCAAGCGAAGAAAATAACTCGGCTGCTATTGCGGGTGAAGTTGCATCTGAATATTACAATTTACCCATCTTGGTTAATAATATTGAGGACGAACCAGACAATACAACTCGGTTTTTAGTCATTGGGAAACATGACACCTCATCCAGTGGTAGTGATAAAACATCTTTATTATTCACAACACCTAACAAACCCGGGGCATTGCATGACATGTTAGCTTGTTTTGCAGATAATGCTGTGAGTATGACCCGGATAGAATCCCGACCCTCAAGGGCAGGCATGTGGGATTATGTTTTTTTTGTTGATATCTTGTGTTTGTTTCAAGACCTCTCTAACTTGTTTACTTGCACCTAGCAGATTTTCATTTGATGCTAATTTAACGATATTCGTCAATCCCAGTTCTCGCTCCAGCTCTTCTGCAGGTTTACCGGGGTGATAAGGTTGTAAGCCTGCAACACCGGGTGTGGCCAGTTTTAACAAATCACATGTCATTCAAAAAACCTGAAAATATTCAGAGAACAGCGAGAGGATAAGAACCTAGCAGTTTGACCATCGCTGCACTTTCTTCAAGTTTTTTCAACGCTGCAGCAACTTTCTTGTCTTTAGCATGACCTTCAATATCAACAAAAAAAACATAATCCCACATGCCTGCCCTTGAGGGTCGGGATTCTATCCGGGTCATACTCACAGCAT
>CAZCXC010000217.1:0-5651 GCA_964502505.1 uncultured Enterobacteriaceae bacterium | reverse complement strand
GAATGCAAATTAACTAAAAATGTCTGATCTGATAAAAATTGCAGATATCGATCTTAGCGGCAAGCGCGTGCTGATCAGAGAGGACTATAACGTCCCGATAAAGGATGGCAAGGTAGAAGACGATACTCGCATCCGTGCAAGTTTAACAACGCTTCAGCAAATACAGGATGCAAACGCAAAGATCATGATCATGTCTCACCTGGGACGACCGAGTGAAGGTACTTTTGATGATGCTTTTAGTTTACAGCCTGTTACAACATGCTTATCAGAATTGCTTGGTGAAGATATACCATTAATTAAAGATTGGCTTAATGATACTAATCTTAATAAAAAAAATATTGTCTTATGTGAAAATGTTCGCTTTGAGAACGGTGAAAAAGAAAATGACGATGATCTCGCGAGGAAGATGGCCAAACTATGTGATGTATATGTTAACGATGCCTTCGCTACAGCGCACCGTGTACAAGCTTCAACTTATGGTGTTGCAAAATATGCCCCAGTAGCTTGTGCTGGCCCATTATTAATTACTGAGTTAAAGGCACTAACAAAAGCGTTAAGAGATCCTGTTAAACCTCTTGTTGCCATTGTTGGCGGTTCAAAAGTCTCCACCAAACTGACCATGCTGAAATCTCTTATGGAAAAAGTAGATCAACTTATTGTAGGTGGGGGCATCGCTAATACATTTTTAAAAGCCGCTGGTCACAATATTGGAAATTCATTATTTGAGCCCGGCCTTGTTGATGAAGCCAATAAACTGATAGAAGAATCAGAACATAATGTTAAAACAATTCCTTTGCCAATAGATGTTGTATGTGCAAAAGAATTTGATGAAAAGGCAGCAGCTATCACAAAATCAATTACTGAAATTGAAGATGATGACATGATTATGGATGTTGGGCCGGAAACTTCAAAACAAATTGCAAATATAATTTCATCAGCAGGAACCATAGTATGGAATGGACCGCTTGGTGTATTCGAGTTTGAACAATTCAGTAATGGAACCCACAAACTTGCAGAAGTAATAGCCAAAAACAATGCCTTTTCTATAGCCGGGGGTGGTGACACCCTTTCTGCAATTTCCAAATTTGGTGTAAGTGAAAACATTTCTTACATCTCAACAGGCGGCGGGGCTTTTCTCGAATTTCTGGAAGGTAAGAAGCTACCCGCTGTGGCTATACTGGAAGAGTCAGCGCGTGCCTGGTCTGCAATGGAACGTGCACGCGAATATTAATGAACAAGTCAATATGAGGTCACATTACAAAATTTAATGAGAAGAACAAAAATTATCGCAACACTAGGTCCGGCAACGGATAAACCGGGCATGATGGAAAAACTTTTTAATGCAGGCACAGACGTTTTCAGATTGAATTATTCACATCAAACCCACGCTCATCATGAGAACAGAGCAAAAGAGATCCGCGAATTATCATTAAAAAATAAACGAGCAGTAGGTATTATTGCTGATCTACAAGGACCAAAGATCCGCATTGATCATTTCAATAGCGGCAAGGTTCATTTACGTGAAGGAGCAACGTTTACCATTGATACTGACCTGGCACCTAATGCCGGCAATGAGAAACATGTTGGTGTCAGTTATAAAGATTTACCACGCGATGTTCGTGCTGGCGATAAATTGTTACTTGATGATGGTCGTATAATCCTTCTTGTTAAAGATGTACATGATCATGAAGTAGACTGTGAAGTTGTTATGGGTGGTGAGCTTTCAGATAGTAAAGGACTTAATCTTCAGGGTGGGGGTCTATCTGCTTGCGCATTAACAGAAAAAGATAAAATTGATCTACAACATGCTGTAAAGATTGGCGCTGATTTTATTGCAATCTCATTCCCTCGCGGTGCGGATGATATTTTGCAAGCGCGTGAAATGATAAAAGAAGCTAATAGTCATGCAAAAGTCATTGCCAAAATTGAACGTGCTGAGGCCTTGAATGATATTGAAGCAATAATTCAAGCCTCGGACGTTATCATGATTGCACGTGGTGATTTAGGCGTGGAAATTGGTGATGCAGGATTACCACCCGTACAAAAACGATTGATCAAAATGGCACGTGACATGGATCGTGCTGCCATAACTGCAACTCAGATGATGGAATCCATGATTGATCATCAAATGCCAACACGGGCAGAAGTGTTTGATGTTGCTAATGCCGTACTAGATGGGACGGATGCAGTCATGCTTTCGGGTGAAACAAGTATTGGCAGTTATCCGGATAAAGCCGTAATGTCTATGTCGAATATATGCGAAGAGGCTGAGAAACAACGCATTGCGCGCGTGTCTGATCACCGTATTAATCTACAATTTGAGGAAATTGACGAAGCCATCGCCATGGCAACCATGTATTCCGCAAACCATATTGGCGCCAAAGCCATCGCCGCACTGACCGAGACCGGCTCAACTTGTGTATGGATGTCACGTATAAGTTCGGGCATTCCGATCTTCGCATTTACTCGTCATGCTGAAACCAGGCGTAGAGTGTCACTATATCGTGGTGTCTACCCCATAAAGTTTGATATCACTCACACCGATCCGCTGGAAGCAAATAAGGAAATCATAGATGAATTGATGGAAAGGGGAGTTGTCACTGACGGCGATTTCGTTGTTATTACTAAAGGTGATCTGCGCGGACGACGTGGTGGTACAAACAATATGAAGATTATTAAAGTAGGTGAAGCACTGGAGCATACTTTGTAACAATCAATTTACTGGAATTGAGTAGTCACGATTTATATACTCGTAATTAACATTTAATTTAATAATGAGGTAGGGAAATGAGCATACAGGAACTGGAAAAAACCGCCCAGGCGATGGTCGCTGAGGGCAAAGGTATATTGGCAATAGATGAAAGTTTTCCTACCATAAAGAAGAGATTCGATAGCATTAACATTGAATCAACGGAAGAAAGTCGCAGGACCTATCGAGATTTATTGATCACCAACCCAGGTGGAAATGATTACATCAGTGGCATGATTTTGTTTGATGAAACAATTCGTCAGAAAGCTGCCGATGGGACACCCTTTCCTGAGGCAATGATTAAGCAAGGCATCATGCCTGGCATTAAAGTGGATACAGGTGCCAAGGATCTGGCCGGTCATCCTGGGGAAAAGGTCACTGAAGGTCTGGATGGCTTACGCGACCGACTCGCTGAATATAAAGAACTTGGTGCCAAATTCGCGAAATGGCGTGCAGTTATCACAATTGGTGATGGAATACCAAGTACCGGCTGCATAAAAGCAAATGCCCATGCGCTTGCACGCTATGCTGCCCTATGCCAGGAAACCGGAATTGTCCCAATGGTTGAACCTGAAGTATTAATGGATGCTGATAATACCATCGAACGTTGTTATGAGGTGACAGAAACTACATTAAAGACGGTCTTTCATGAACTCTATAAACAAAGCGTAACGATGGAACACACCATTCTGAAAACCAATATGATTATTTCCGGTAAACAATGTCCTAATCAAGCTGATGTACAAGAAGTTGCTGATCTTACGGTGAACTGTTTATTAAATTGTGTCCCGGCAGCACTACCCGGCATTGTATTTCTTTCTGGCGGGCAAAGTGCAGAATTGGCAACAGCACATTTGAATGCAATGAATGCAAATAATGAAAATCTACCCTGGCCGTTAAGTTTTTCTTATGGACGTGCATTGCAGGAGCCCTGTTTGAAAACATGGGCGGGTAAAGAAGATAACGTGGTTGCAGCACAAGCAACACTACTACATCGAGAAAAATGTAATGGACTAGCTTGTCTCGGTGAATACTCTAAAGATCTAGAACAGGCGGCTTGATGCCATTTGTCATTGGTTCTTTGTCATTGGTGATCAGTGTTAAATTAGCATGTCAGATAACAACACTCTTCCGGAAGAGGCACAAAAGGCATGGGATGCTTACCGAGAGATGGGTATAAGCAAAGAAGAATATTTTCATTTTCTGCAAGCACTGGATAAGAAATATAAAGAAGGAGGTTCAGCTTCCATTGCAGAAAATCTGCGGCTCGAAGCACTTTTGAAAGCACATGATGTAAAAGTTTCTGCATTCAATGAAGCCATGCAAGCGATCGATGATAAAGATTCAAGAGAATTATTGCTTAAGAAACTAACAGCGGATGCAGCGAAGATAGGAATGCACTAGGGTTATTTAGAATTAACAAGTGTTACTATTCTTTATACTTCATTTCAAATTATGATTTCGCCTTTATAGCGAAACAAAAACTATAAATAATTATTTTGTCTCAGATTTACTCCATACATCTTTGTAATTAAAAAATCATTCTCTGTGATAGGGATGCTTGGTCATGATGGACCAGGCTCGATAAACTTGCTCTGCAACAATCACCCTTACCAGTGCATGGGGCAAGGTCATTTTTGATAATGACCAGACTTCATCGGCAGTCTCTTTAAATTCATCTCCAAGACCATCTGCGCCACCAATTACCAATGAAATATCCTGTGCTTGTTGTATCCAACCTTCCATTTTTTTTGAAAGTGTTTTACTACTAAATTGTTTTCCTGTTTCATCTAATGCAATAACTAGATTATTTTTCGGTACGGCCATTTTAATACGTTCAATTTCTTCCCTAATAGATTTTTCTATCGGTGTTGTTTTTTTTCGTTGTGCAGGAGTAATTTCTATTAAATGCAAGGTGAATTCTTTAGGTAAGCGTTTACTGTATTCCTTAAAACCATTTTCAATCCATGCAGGCATGCGTTTACCAACTGCAATTAGATTGACACGCATAGTTTAAACTGATGAAGAAAGCTGTTTGTTTTCAACAGACCATAGTTTTTCAAGTTGATAGTAATCACGGATGGCTGGTTGCATGATGTGAACAATAATATCACCCAGATCAATGAGCGCCCACTCTCCCTGTTCTTCACCTTCAGAGCCCAGTGGATAAACATTAATTTTTTTTACTTCTTCAATAACTTTATTGGCCAGTGAACGAACTTGCCGGGCTGATGTACCACTTGCAACAATCATGATATCTGTAATAGAAGTGAGTCGTTTTACGTCCAGGATTTTAATATCAACTGCTTTTAATTCCTCAAGAGAATTTATTACCGTCTTTTCCAATTTTTTTACTGTCATGTATTTGTTTTATATAGGTTATGTAAATGAATAAAATTAAGTACTTTTTCTGATACCAGACCATGAGCATCTTGATTGTTGGAGATTAAATTTCGTATCTGTGTTGCTGATATGTCCAGCATGGGCATTGTGATTCTATAAATTTTTCCTGCGGATGATTGCTGTAATTCAGATATATCGTCTGTTAAATGAGTTTTTATTAATTCAGCTATTTCTTGATCATATTCTTTCGTGTGATTACCAGGTCGATCTGCGATTACTATGTGAACGTATTCCAGTAATTCCTCCCAACGATGCCATGTATTAATTTTGGCAAAGGCATCAATCCCCATAAGCAAACATAGGGGAGAATCTCCAATTTTCTCCTTAACCAAGCTGACTGTTTCTATTGTATAAGAAGTCGATCCTCTTTGCAGTTCACAATCATCAACAGTTAGTCCTGTAATATTTTCTATAGCCAATTGCAACATAGCTAATCGATGTTCAGGATCGGCCAACGGTGGATCACGATGCGGAGGGGCACGTAAGGGAATTAATCTTA
>CAZCXC010000216.1:0-1856 GCA_964502505.1 uncultured Enterobacteriaceae bacterium | reverse complement strand
CAAGTGCTGTTTCGGTGTGATTCATACCATCCTGGTGACCCACCAGACAGGTACTGAATTCCCTTCAACCTTTCATAGAATTCAGGCAACCGCTCCACTGTCTCCGCGGTAAACAAATATTCCCCAGAGCGCGGACCTTTTTCCACATGCTGGATAGTGATCTCAGTGTCGGGAATTGTCCACCGCTTGAAAGTCAGTGACTCCATCATTTCAACATCTGGGATATTGTCTGGTGGGGGCAACTCCAGACGATCCAGTATGCTTTTCAGTTGCAGGGTACGTCGGGTGGCTACTTCATGCTTAGTGATTAACTCAAAAGATATCGTGCTTAAATCAAGGGCACGTGCAGCCACTTTGATTTGCTCTGTTACCCGATCACCATGCTCTTTCTCGTTTTTAGAAAGATAAAGACGGTCTGAAACTATATAGGAAGTTTTTAATTCAGATAATTCCACATAGGCCGCATTCATAATTTCAAGGAAACTTGAAAGCGTAGAACGAGGGCTAGACGTATCAGTTGGTTGCAACGGGAGGATTTCTCTAGCATTGACCAAAATGGGACTTATCAATCCCAGACATAGCAATAAAAGGAAGGTGACGCGAGGGAAATTCATTTGTTCAAGTATTCCCATTTAATCATTTGCAATAGATAGTCTTTGTCACATCAAACATCTGGCCGTCTGCTTTCAGTATTAAGCTTACATTCAAATTGATTATTTTTAAATGTCAACTTTCAAGCTCGGGCACTTACACTATGTGCACAGGCAAAAATAGTATGTCATATATATTCGAAAGTTAAAATATTCGAAAATTGAATGTCCGTTTTGAGTCGAAAAAGTGGTTATTTGCCAATATCTGGTTTGTGTCAAAAGCGGTCATTCAGCAGCGACCACATACCTAAACTCGTTCAATGAAATAGAAACTAATCTCTCTAGAACCAATCTAAAGAACAGAATGTAATAGTTATAGATTATCACGTCAGTAATAACAATGGATTAGCCGCATTCTTGGTAACGTGCCGATCATTCATTGAGGAAAAAGAAATTGAAATCTATCCGGAAACCAACAGCCATCGCTGGTGCGCCCGTACCTGACAAAGGCTTGGCAGGAATTCTTCTTGGTCTTGTTTAAAAGTACTATGATTTGAATCTTTGTTCGCGGTATTGTTTAGAAAGATGGCGCGTTACACTAACGTATTGTTTCTTTTTCTTAAAACTGGATTTACAACCTATAAGCCACATACATACATAAATAAAATAGAAAAGGAGAAACTAAAATGAACAAATTAATACTCGTTACTACTGCTGTTGCATTATTTATGATTAATTCAACTGCTATTTCCGGTAGTTCAGGTGAATCTACAGCAGAATTGGCGATAAAGGAAAAGCCTGCTCAGAAAATTCTGAATGAGATGGCCTGCATGAACAAAAAGCCAGGTGAAAAAGTCAAGGATCAAACCGACGGCAAAATGATTACTTGCCCCGTAGCAAAAAAATAATGGTGAAATTTAGGTTCTGCAAAGGGAGAGTGTTTCCAAGCGAGAGAACGACATAATATTGCCTCAGCGGGCGATGGTGTTGGTGCGCTTGATTTTATTCTGCAACTGAATAATCCCGTAGAGCAGTGCTTCTGCCGTCGGCGGGCAACCTGGTACATAGATGTCCACCGGAACGATACGGTCACAACCACGTACCACCGAGTAGGAATAGTGATAAGGACCACCTCCGTTGGCGCAAGATCCCATGGAAATTACCCATCGCGGTTCGGCCATCTGATCATAAACCTTGCGCAATGCGGGCGCCATTTTGTTACACAAGGTACCAGAAACTATCATTACATCTGATTGACGTGGGCTG
>CAZCXC010000215.1:0-3442 GCA_964502505.1 uncultured Enterobacteriaceae bacterium | reverse complement strand
TCAGCCAATCCTTTGCGCGCGCCGTGTGTTGATATGAAGTATTGCAGCACATCAAGCCCCTCACGAAAGTTTGCAGTAATTGGTGTTTCAATAATTGAGCCATCCGGTTTCGCCATTAAACCTCGCATACCGGCTAGCTGTCTTATCTGTGCTGTGGAGCCGCGAGCACCTGAATCAGCCATCATAAAAATTGAATTAAATGATTTCTGTTTGACTTCATTGCCTTCATTATCCTGCAATGTTTCAGTTCCCAATTTATCCATCATCGCCTTGGCAACCTGATCATTGGTGTGTGACCAAATATCTACTACCTTGTTATATCTTTCTCCATTGGTAATTAAACCGGAGGCATATTGTTCTTGGAAATTTTTCACTTGATCTTCTGCTTTTTGAATAATGTCATCCTTTTCTTCTGGTACGATCATATCTTCTATTCCAATCGACACTCCCGCACGAGTTGAATAATAGAAACCTGTGTACATTAATTGATCGGCAAAAATTACTGTCGTTTTTAAACCTAGTTGGCGATAGGCTATATTGATCAGTTTTGATACAGCCTTCTTTGTCATATCCCTATTGACTAGTGTAAAAGGAAGTCCTTCCGGCAATAATGCGGACAATATTGCACGGCCAGCGGTTGTATCAACACGTTTAAATACTTTTTGTTTTTCGCCGTCCTCGTTAATAATCGTTTCTTGTAACCTTACTTTTATTTTGGCATGTAAATCCAATTCTCTATTTTCATAAGCACGATGTACTTCATCAATGTCGGCAAAGATCATGCCTGTTCCTTTTGCGCTTACTGATTCACGTGTTAGGTAATAGAGACCCAGCACAACATCCTGGGTTGGTACAATAATGCGCTCCCCATTTGCCGGCGACAGTACATTATTGGTGGACATCATCAGGGTACGGGCTTCAAGTTGTGCCTCGATAGATAGGGGTACATGCACCGCCATCTGGTCTCCATCAAAGTCAGCATTAAATGCTGTACAAACCAAAGGATGAAGTTGAATGGCCTTACCCTCAATCAAGATCGGCTCAAATGCTTGAATGCCTAATCTATGCAAGGTTGGAGCACGATTTAACATGATAGGGTGTTCACGTATAACTTCTTCAAGCACGTCCCAAACTTCCGGACCTTCTCGTTCAACCAGTTTCTTTGCAGCTTTAATAGTGGTAGCAAGACCACGCCGTTCCAATTTGCTAAAAATAAATGGTTTGAAAAGTTCCAGTGCCATCTTTTTCGGAATGCCACATTGATGTAACTTTAAAGTAGGCCCTACCACAATGACTGAACGGCCTGAGTAATCTACGCGTTTTCCCAAAAGATTTTGCCGAAAACGTCCTTGCTTACCCTTGATCATGTCAGCTAAAGATTTTAATGGGAGTTTGTTGGTTCCTGTAATAGCACGACCACGCCTGCCATTATCAAGCAGGGCGTCAACTGATTCCTGCAACATTCGCTTTTCATTTCGCACAATAATATCTGGGGCATTGAGATCCAGAAGCCTTTTTAAACGATTATTACGGTTAATAACGCGACGATATAGATCATTCAGATCGGAAGTTGCAAATCGTCCCCCATCTAATGGCACCAATGGTCTTAATTCAGGTGGTAATATCGGCAATACTTTCATGACCATCCACTCAGGCTTATTACCAGAGTTAAGAAAGGCTTCAAGTAGCTTAAATCGTTTAGATAATTTCTTCAGTTTAGTTTCTGAATTCGTTTGTGGTATCTCTTCACGTAGCAGGGCAACTTGTTCAGCAATATCTATATTCTTGAGTAATTCTCTTATTGCCTCAGCACCCATACGTGCATCAAATTCATCACCATATTGTTCAATCGCTTCCAGATAAGTTTCTTCCGTCAATAACTGGCCACGTTCAAGTTCAGTCATACCTGGCTCAATCACCACATAGGCTTCAAAATAAAGTACACGCTCGATCTCTCGCAAGGTCATATCCAGCATCAAACCCATTCTGGATGGAAGTGATTTTAAGTACCATATGTGCGCAACCGGGCTGGCTAATTCTATGTGCCCCATGCGCTCACGACGAACCTTTGACAAGGTCACTTCAACGCCACATTTCTCGCACACTACTCCCCTGTGCTTCAGACGTTTGTATTTACCGCATAGACATTCGTAATCTTTTACTGGACCAAAAATCTTTGCACAAAACAACCCATCTCGTTCCGGTTTAAAAGTGCGGTAATTAATAGTTTCTGGTTTTTTAACCTCACCATAAGACCATGATTTAATCTTCTCTGGTGAAGCAAGGCCGATGGTAATCGCATCGAATTCCTCAACCTGTCCCTGTTGTTTTAAAAGTCTGAGTAAATCTTTCAAGATCTATTACCTCCACTAGAAGTAGGGTACGTGCTATATATTTTATAATCGTTCATAGTTAATGTTGTGACCACGTGCTTTAACTTATTCCAGTTCAATGTCGATACCCAAAGATCTTATTTCCTTGACCAACACGTTAAATGATTCAGGCATACCTGCATCCATGTGATGATTTCCATCAACTATATTTTTGTACATCTTGGTACGTCCATTAACATCATCGGATTTAACAGTGAGCATTTCTTGTAAGGTATAGGCTGCGCCATATGCCTCCAATGCCCAAACTTCCATTTCACCGAATCGTTGCCCACCAAATTGTGCCTTACCACCTAGTGGCTGCTGTGTAACAAGACTATATGGACCTGTTGAACGAGCATGCATCTTGTCATCAACCAAGTGGTTGAGCTTAAGTATGTACATATAACCAACAGTAGTTCGTCGCTCAAAAGAATCACCAGTACGGCCATCGTAGAGTTGTGTTTGTCCATCTTGAGGCAACTCTGCTAATGCTAACATTGACTTGATTTCTTCTTCACTAGCACCATCAAATACCGGTGTTGCCATAGGTACCCCATCCTTCAGGTTATGTGCCAAATTCAAAATTTCATTTTCTGTTAATGAATCGAGATCTTCTTTTTTGCCACTACTGTTATATATCTTGCTGAGAAATTTCTTTACTTCATTAGCATTCGCCTGAGCTTCTAGCATAGCGCCTATCTTGTTACCAAGTTCTTTCGCTGCCCAACCTAAATGCGTTTCCAATACTTGCCCGACATTCATACGTGAAGGGACGCCCAATGGATTCAATACGATATCAATCGGTGTACCATCTGTCATATAAGGCATATCCTCAACCGGGACAATAGTTGAAATAACACCTTTATTACCATGACGGCCTGCAATCTTGTCTCCAGGTTGCATACGGCGTTTTACTGCCATATAAACCTTAACCATTTTTAACACACCAGGTGCTAGATCATCACCAGATGTCAACTTGGCACGCTTCTCTTCAAAACGTTTATCAAAATCTTCACGTAAGCGTACAAACTGTTCTGATGACTGCTCAAGTCGACGATTGGCTGATTCAT
>CAZCXC010000214.1:0-15764 GCA_964502505.1 uncultured Enterobacteriaceae bacterium | reverse complement strand
AGAATAAAATAATATTAAAACTTATAGTGGTCTAACTAACGCTGTCTCGACTTCATTACGTTTCTCAACACCAACAAGTGTCTCAATCAATTCCAATGCAAAATCCATCGCTGTGCCTGGGCCCCGGGATGTTATTACCTTGCCATCTTTAACGACGGGGTCTTCGCTGAGTGTTGTCGTGGGTAGATCCAGATTATCCAGAAAGCCGGGATAACTGGTAGCCGTTTTACCATCCAATAGTCCGGCATTGGCAAGTGCTTTCGGTGCGGCACAGATTGCGGCCGTATATTGATTATTATCCGCCATTTTTTTTAGCAGTTCTTTTATGCGTGGATCATTATCAAGATGGTCAGCGCCGGGCAGTCCACCGGGGAGGACGACCATGTCATATTCATCGTTTAACGCTGTGTCGAGATCAGTATCCGGTACAAGCCTTGTTCCGCGACTTGCAGTTACGGTCTGATCATCAAGTCCTGCGGTTGTCACTTCAATTTCAGCGCGACGCAGGAGATCAATAATGGTTATCGCTTCTAGTTCTTCACAACCCTGTGCCAGGGGTACTAGTACTTTCGGCATATAATTTTCTCACTTTCTAAGTATAGCTAGTCCTTTAAGAACATTTAAAGCTTCATACAGTTCGTAGTCTGTTGAACTAAGTGGCAGTTCTTCTACACTTTCATCCATCACTTCTTCTTTTTCTTCTTCTTCTGCGGCTGGGTCACCATTGGATTGGTGATTTTCGAGATGACCACTTAGATCGGCTTCTTTCACGATACCATCAAACTCATCTTCAGCTTTTGCAAGCTTTACTTTATCAATAACAATATCGGGTGTAATTCCAGATGCCTGTATCGATCGTCCATTCGGCGTATAATAGCGAGCTGTTGTCAGCTTTACTGCGGTCCCATTTGTCATTGGTAAAATAGTTTGTACTGAGCCCTTACCAAATGTTTTACCACCCATGATGATTGCACGCTTATGATCCTGTAATGCACCCGCGACAATCTCTGAGGCAGAAGCAGAGCCCGCATTTACTAACACAACAATAGGTATATTTTTAATCGAGTCTCCAGGTTTTGCATTGAATTTTAATTTTGAATCTGCAACACGGCCCTCGGTGTATACAATTAATCCCTTTTCTAGAAATAGATCAGAAACACCCACTGCAGCATTAAGTATGCCACCTGGGTTATTACGTAAATCTAGAACAATACCTCTAAGATCATCGCTATTTTCGTTTTTTAATTCATCTAATGATTTACGAAGATCTTCGGTAGTGTACGCTTGGAATTGTGAGATACGTACGTATCCAAAACCTGGTTCTAAGGTACGATTACGGACACTTTTAACTTTAATGACATCACGTGTCACTTTTATTTTAAGTGGTTTATCTTCACCATCACGTACGATAGTTAAAACAATATCGGTACCTGGTTTGCCACGCATAAGACCAATGGCATCATTGAGTGACATTCCTTTAACAGGTGTGTCATCTAACCGGATTATAAGGTCACCAGCCTTAATACCGGCACGTTGGGCCGGGGTATCATCAATCGGAGAGATAACTTTTATAAAACCATCTTCCATCCCAACTTCAATTCCTAGCCCACCAAATTCACCTGACGTGCCTTCCTGCAAATCAGCGTAGGACTCTTTATCTAAAAAAGAAGAATGTGGATCCAGTCCTCCAAGCATGCCGCGAATTGCATCTTCCAGTAGTTCTTTATCATCAACAGGCTCAACGTAATCATTTTTAATTTTAGCGAAAACTTCTGTAAAGGTACGTAATTCATCAATGGGCAAGCCCTCAACTGGAGTATTTCCCTGGCTTTCAGCTTCATTTTGACTTACAGAGATCTGCGCACCAAAGCCCAATAACAATAGTATGATGAAAAATTTTCTAGCTACAATATTCACTGATTTACTCCATGCGATCTAGGGTGACACAAACCCTGATCGATCTAAAATTTTAACCAAAGCCAGGTAGTTATTAATAATTTTATAGATTATGTTCAATACCGTGCTGAAAGGATACAAGGGGTGGCAAGAGGTGACAAGGTGATGTCTGGGTAGTGGCTATTTTTTACACCATAAGACAGGATTTAATGGTTCTCCACGGTGGCGGATCTCAAAATAAACACTGGGCACACTTTGTCCCCCTGTATCACCAGCATAGGCAATAACTTCACTATCAACTACCCAATCACCTGGTTTTTTCAATAGACTTTGATTGTAACCATATAAACTCATATAACCTTCACCGTGATCCAATATCATAAGCAAACCCAAATTGCGGAACCAGTCTGCAAATACGACTTTACCCGTGCTGATTGCACGTACTTCAGTGCCAGGGGCAGCATCTATTTTGACACCATACCACTTCAAATTACCGCCTTTACGCTTGTTTCCAAAGCGATTAAGTAATTTTCCTTTAACTGGCCATTTTAGTTTACCTTTTTGACTATTGAATGATGGTATATCTTCAAAGAATGGTACTGCCCCTGCACCTTTACCCAGTTTATCAAGCAAAGCTGTAAGTTGTTTTTCCTGTTGCTGCAATGATTGTAACTGTGTTCCTTGTTTCGATAAGTGATCTTGTAATTTAGTCAGGATTATCTGTCGTCGTACACGCGATTTTTCTATTTCATTGCGTTTTTTAAGCTGTCTTCTCGTCAGATTTTGCAGTGTCTCATTTTCAAGTTGAATTGCTGTCTGCAATTTTTCAACTGCTTCGATATTTTCTTTTATTAAATTTATCTGTTCCGTTCTGGCGCGATTATGATAATCATAATAAGCGAGTATTCGACCAACCATGGCTGGATCTTCCTGGTTTAATAACAGTTTTAAATAGTCACCTTTACCTGTTATATAAGCTGCTCTTATTTGCCTGGCAAGTTTTTCTCTTTCAATTGCCAGATTTTTTTCATGAACTGCTGTGGTCTTATTTAATTCATTAAGTTTAATTTTTTTTAAAAGCAGATTCCTTTTTTATTTCTTTAAGTGCGAGAGTGATGTCTCCTGTCGTGATTTCATTGATGCGTAGTTCAAGTTGCAAGTCGTCAATCTGATTAAGAGAGGTTTGTATTTCAGATTCAACATCTCTAATTTGGCTACGTACAGATTCAAGTTCTACTGCTTTATTTTCAGTATCGGTTGGTTGATCGTCAGCGGATAGAGGTGTTATTGAAATAATGGCAACAACAAAAAGAATGACCATATTGCATACAAAAATACTTGCCGTCTCGCTAAATATTTTTTGCAGCAATTGGCAGTGAGGATTCATCTATTTGGTGAGGATTCATCTATTTAATGAAAGTAGTGTTTTACCTGTCATCTCTTTTGGAATATTCAGCTCCATAAGATACAACATTGTAGGCGCAATATCAGAGAGTGATCCTCCGTCAGGCCTAAATTTAGCATCGCGACCAATATAAATCACAGGGACTGGATTGCGGGTATGGGCCGTATGGTTATGCGATTTTATTTTTTCAGTATCATAGGAACGAAGCTGTTCTGCATTACCATGGTCAGCGGTAATAATAATTTCACCACCCACTTTCGTTGTAGATTGAATAACTTTACCCAGACATTTATCTATTGTTTCAATGGCCTTGATAGTTGCCTGAAAATCACCAGTGTGGCCTACCATATCTGCATTTGCATAATTACAGACTATGGCATCATATTTATCACTCTCAATAGCTTCTACCAGTTTTTCCGTTATTTCTAAGGCGCTCATTTCGGGTCTCTGGTTATATCTGCTTACACGTGGGGATGGCACTAAAATTCGATCTTCACCATCAAATACCCGCTCCTCTCCACCATTAAAGAAGAAGGTGACATGTGCGTATTTTTCTGTTTCTGCGACACGTAGTTGCTTGAAGCCTTTTTTTGCTATGTATTCACCAAACACATTAGGTAAATGTTCTGGTGGAAATGCAACTGGAAATTCATAGTTTGCTTTATATTCAGTCAAGCTAATAAAGGCCCCAAGTTTTGGTACGCGCTCTCTCGGGAAACTTTTGAAATCTGATTTAGTGAATGCACGTGCAAGTTGCCGAGCTCGATCAGCACGATAGTTGGCAAAGACAATGACATCACCATCCTGGACTTGAATAGGTGGTTCTCCGGGTTGTGTGATAGCAGTTGGTTGAATAAATTCATCAGTTTCTCCACGTGCATATGCCATATCAACAGCTATAAACACGTCATTACAACGAAAGTCTGCTTTGCCTTGACTGATCAGATCATAAGCGGCTTGTGTTCTGTCCCAGTGTTTATTGCGGTCCATGGCATAATACCTGCCAATGACACTGGCAAACTGGCCTTTACCAAGTTCTCTGATCTTAATTTGTGCCTGATGAATATATTCTTCAGCACTTTTGGGTGGTGTGTCTCGCCCATCAAGAAAGAGATGTAAATAAATCTTTTCCACATCACACTGATCAGCAAGTTCCATCAATGAAAAAATGTGATCCTGGTGACTATGGACACCGCCAGCAGAGAGCAGCCCAAGGAGATGTACCGCTTTATTGGTTGTTGCGGCCACTTTTAGAGCGGCATTCAATGTTTCATTTTGAAAAAATGATCCATCCTCAATAGCCCGACTAATACGGGAGAATTCCTGATCGACAATTCGACCGGAACCTATATTCATATGTCCAACTTCTGAGTTTCCCATCTGCTGAGCAGGTAGGCCGACATCTGTGCCGGATGCGCCTATCAGTGTGTGGGGATATTCGCGCCACAGGCGATCCCAGGTGGGTTTGTTCGCACTATGGATTGCATTGTAGACGGTGTTTTCTGTATAGCCCCAGCCATCCAGGACAATGAGGACAAAAGGTGTATGCGCTAACTGCATTTACAAATTATTCAAGCAATAATATATCGTCAGTTTTGGACGCTGCATAAGTAGTTGAGACCGTGACCCCGAGGGTACAACCAGCTGGTGATTGCGCCATATTGGCAGGAATTATCGAGTGCCATTATTCATGGATACCGTAGTTTAACATGATTTAAACATTGGTCGAGATTTTTGAATTTTCTGGTATTAATCATCCTGGATATTTTAAATATGGGGAAGATTAACGTATTATTCTCACCTCACTTACCAGCCACTATGGGCCAAGGCCAAAATTAACAATGGAACATTTCCCTGAATTTGTAGCTAATAATTTATTTTTGTTTTCATTATTAATAGCTATTTTAACCTTGTTGATATGGAATTTGTTTGGCGATACCGTCAGCGGTATTAATCAAGTGATCTCTACGGAGGCAACACGCTTAATCAATCATGAAAATGCTGTAGTAGTTGACTTACGCAAGCAGGAAGATTTTAAGAGCGGTCATATACTAAATGCAAAAAACTTCCCGGCTGATACATTGAATGAACATGAAAAGGAATTGGATTTATATAAACCAAAGGTTGTTATTTTATGTTGCAATACTGGCATTGACTCAACACGTGTAGCACGCATTTTAATTAAGAAGGGATTTGAAAAACTTTATTGCTTAAAAGGAGGGTTGCAAGCTTGGCGCAGTGCAAATTTGCCTTTGGATCGAACTATCGAAACTTAACATTCATTAAATTATTTGGAATAAATTATGGCGGACACACCTGAAAATAATTCAACAGCTGATAATAACGAGCAGAACGGGCAATTTTCCATACAAAAAATCTTTACAAAAGATATTTCGTTCGAAACACCAAATTCACCCGGTATATTCGGGGAGGAATGGGACCCATCTGTTAATATGCAGATTGCCAATGAAGCATCTGTCGTTAGTGAAGAATTAGAAAATTTGTATGAAGTTGTTTTACGTGTAACAGTTACTGTTAACGTTGGTGAAAAAACAGCTTATCTTATCGAAACACAACAGGGAGGAATCTTTCATATTGCAGGGTTCCCCAAAGACGCAGTATCACATATGTTGGCAACGATCTGCCCAAATATTTTGTTTCCATTTGCACGCGAAGTAGTATCTGATATTGTGACTCGCGGCGGGTTTCCACAATTATTGTTGTCACCTGTTAATTTTGAAGTCCTTTATGCACAACAACGGCAAAAAGCAAGGCAACAACAAAACGAACAAGTAGATAGCGAAGAGATCACAGAAACAAAGCATTAATAGTCACTTAAATAGTTAAGATGAGGTAAAAGAATTGTCCGCTAAACCAGTACTTATCGCCGGTGCCGGTTCCTGGGGTACAGCGCTGGCTATAACACTTGCTCGAAATACTTGTCGTGTTTATCTTTGGGATATAGTTACAGAACATATCCAACAGTTGCAGGAAGATCGAAGTAACCAATATTATTTACCAGGTATTGATTTTCCTGACTCACTTGAGCCTGTTGCAGATATAACCGAGCATCTAACCGAGACTGATAATATCGTCATTGCTGTACCCTGCAGTGGATTGCGCGCAGTATTAAACATGTTGGCCGAGCAAGGTATGAACAAATTAAATATTTGTCTTGCTTGCAAGGGGCTGGAAGAAAATACGCAATCATTAAACCATCAAATTGTATATGAATGTCTTGGTGATAATGCGCAAGTAGCGGTTATTTCTGGACCTTCATTTGCGATCGAGGTTGCCCGAGGGTTACCAACGGCAGTAACGATTGCATCAGAAAATAAAACAATAGCAGATAATTTTGCCAATCTATTTCACAGTGATGTATTCCGAATTTATACACATGACGATGTTATTGGGGTACAGGTAGGTGGTGCTGTAAAAAATGTCATGGCAATTGCAGCAGGTATTGCCGATGGACTTGGTTTTGGTGCAAACACCCGAGCAGCTCTCATTACCCGCGGTCTTACAGAAATTATTCGTCTAGGAGTAGCATTGGGGGGTAGGCCAGAGACATTTATGGGTCTGGCCGGGCTGGGAGATCTGGTTCTAACCTGTACCGATGATCAATCACGAAACAGACGTTTAGGTCTGGCATTAGCAAATGGGAAAAGTATTGAGCAAGCGCAAAAAGAAATTGGTCAGGCTATTGAAGGTGCAAAAACTGTTTCTGCTGTTATGACAATTGCACAGGAAAAATCGATAGAAATGCCGATCTCTGAACAGGTTAATAAGGTATTGTTGGGGCAAGCAACCCCCCGAGATGCTGTGCAAACTTTATTATTACGAGATCCAAAAGAAGAGTTGGGTTAGGGAAACTCTGATGAAGTCAGAGTTTCCAGTCGCATTGGGATGTGCGACCATATTCTGTAACTTTATGTTATAGAATATGTAAGCAAACAAAAATCGCATTTTTTAGTTTGCGTCCTCTGACAAGTCATGGATGGACTTGTACAGAGGGTATTGATTACCTAAAATCCAACTGGCGCCATGCTTCATAAAGAATAATTGCGACGGCATTAGAGAGGTTCAGACTGCGACTTTCTGATTGCATAGGGATGCGTAAGATTTTATCTTCCGTGAACGTATCAAGAATGGATTTAGGAAGACCACGTGTCTCAGGCCCAAACAACAATGCAGTGTTTTCTACAAATGACACATCGCTATAGTCACGATGCCCACGTGTTGATACAGCAAACATACCTGCCGGTTGCACATTATTAATAAACTCATCAATTGATTCATATTCTTTAACGTTGGCCCATTCATGATAATCAAGACCGGCACGTTGTAATTTTGTATTATCCAGTTCAAAACCGAGTGGGTGTATTAAATGAAGTAATGCGCCACTGTTGGCACATAGGCGTATAATGTTACCGGTATTGGGAGGTATTTCCGGTTCGTATAAAACGATATGGATCATAATAAATGTCTGTTAATAATAATGATAAAGCATTGTTAGCCACTGAATATTGTGGCTTGAAATTTAATACACCATTAGTTCTTTTATCAGGGTGTGTTGGATTTGGGGAAGAATATACACGTGTCAAAGGATTTTCCAACACGGATGCCGGTGCTGTATGTCTTAAGGGAACTACCCTTGAACCCAGATTAGGTAATCCCCCGCACCGTATTGCCGAGACTTACATGGGCATGCTGAATGCTATTGGTTTACAAAACCCTGGTGCACGCATGGTTGTCGATGAATATTTACCGGCTCTGGATTTTACCGAAACACGCTTTATTGCAAATATCTCAGGTTCAACGGTAGAAGAGTATGAAGAAGTCACACGTATTTTTGATGATTCACTAATTGATGCGATGGAAATCAATATATCGTGTCCAAATGTTAAAGAAGGTGGTGTTGCATTTGGTAATGATCCGGTTATGTCAGCCAGGGTTGTGGAGGCATGTCGTAAGGCAACTAATAAGCCATTAATAACCAAATTATCACCCAATCAAACAAATATTGCAGAAAATGCACATCGATGTATTGAGGCAGGGACTGACGGCTTAACGGTGATCAACACATTAATGGGTATGGCCATCGATATCGAACAACGTAAACCTGTTATTGGTAATAATCAAGGCGGACTCTCAGGACCAGCCATCAAGCCCATTGCATTGCTGAAGGTGCACCAGGTATATCAAGTAAGCAAACAGCATAATGTCCCAATTATTGGGCAGGGAGGAGTGACTTCTGTCAATGATGCATTGGAATTTATTATTGCTGGTTCGGCTAGCGTGGGGATTGGTACCGCCCTTTTTTATGATCCATTGATATGTCCTAAAATTAATCAAGGCATTGTTGATTATTTAAAAAAACATAATATGAAGAATGTCAGTGAATTGGTGGGAACGCTTGAACTACACGATAATGGAAACGAAGAATGCAGCGGTTAATTTGTAAAAAAGACTATTGATATTGTTAGATACAAAATTTATCGGGGCGACAAATTTTCTTGTAGCGTAATAACTACAATAGGCGTTTAAGAAAGACTTTCATCTCCTTCGCTGCCTGAATATCACCTTTCTTATCAGCTACTTTTATTCCTGTTTCATATGCTTTAATGGCATTTTCGATTTGGTTATTTTTCACCAGTGCTTTGCCATAAAGTTTCCAGGCAGCTGAATAATCTGGATCAAGTTCAACAGCCTTCGCTAAATGCCCTATTGCAATTTCAAAATTATTTTCTTTTAAATATTCATTGCCCAGGCTGTATCTTAACAGGGAATTATCCTGTCCTTCGTCGAGCATTGCTTCAAGCTTATTTTTAATTGTTACCATTAGATGCTTGTGCTATCAGCATGGCCTCATTACGCAAACCCTTGTATATATCTCCCACACTACCTTCTTCTCGGTAGACCAGTATGTTTAATCCATCAAATAATGTGAGCAATTCATTTTTATCAAGCAGGTAGTCTGGGTTTTTAGGGCCAGTATCACTTACTTTATCTTTAATAAAGGTTTGATAGAATATTAATCCATTTTTTCTTAATGCTGTGATCAAATGTTTGATGATTCGCCTTTCAAGAAAATGGTTCACAACAATGATGTCAAATGTATCTTGTGTAGGAGGGTTATTAATAACATCACGTACTTCCGTAGTAATTTTTATATTAAATTCTTTTGCTTTTTGATTAAGTTTTGCAATGGCTTCTTTTGAAATATCCCAGGCGTGGGTTTCCAGATTATGCTCCGCGAGAAATATAGCATTAGCTCCCAAGCCGCAGGCTAAATCCAACGCCTTGCCAGACTCAGAAAGTAAATGCTGGTTTTCTATTAGTATTTCTGCTGCTTGTTTGTTTCCATGGTCTCTGGTTTGATAAATCCTGTCCCATTTTTCTTCATCAGTAAAAGACATGAACTACTTGCGCCAAAAGGTGGGGGTGAATAAAACCAGCAATGTAAAAATTTCCAAACGTCCTAATACCATGGCAAAACAAAGTACCCATTTTGCCACATCATTTATGTTTCCATAATGCTCACTGACATTACCCAGACCCGGACCTAAGTTATTCATACAGGCTGCAACAGCTGAAAATGCGGTCACTTGATCAAGACCTGTCGCCATAAGCACCAGTACCAGAAAACCAAATATGGCGACGTAAGCAGCAAAGAATCCCCAAATGGCATTAATAACACTTTCAGATACAGGTTTGTTTCCAATTTTAATCGTGATGATCGCACTGGGATGAACGAGCCGTTTAATTTCGCGCACGCCCTGTTTATATAACAGGAGAACACGGATAACTTTTAAACCGCCACCGGTCGAGCCAGCACAGGCACCGATAAAACTTGCATACAATAATAATAAGGGTAAAAAACCAGGCCAGTTTTGATATTGAGTAGTTGTAAACCCAGTAGTAGTTGCTATTGATACAGTTTGAAAGATTCCGTCAGTGATCGCCAGTGAATTATCCTGGTAGTTACCTTTGAAGATTAAATAAAGACAACAGATGGTACCTATGCTGACGAGTAGTAATAAATATGTCCTGAGTTCTGAATCATACCAATAGTATTTAATGCTGGTATTTTGCCAGGCAAGAAAATGCAGAGTAAAGTTGACCCCCGATATCAACATAAAAATAATGGCGATGGCATCTATTGTTTTGCTATTAAAATAACCAATACTTGCATCGTGTGTTGAAAACCCTCCGATCGATACTGTCGAGAAACTGTGAGCAATTGCATCGAATGTGTTCATGCCGGCAAGCCAATAAAGTAATGCACAGGAGACAGTCATGGTGAGGTAGATATACCATAAGGCCTTGGCCGTTTCGGTTATTCGCGGGGTGAGTTTGGTATCTCTTAAAGGTCCCGGTGTTTCAGCACGGTAGAGTTGCATACCGCCAATACCAAGAATTGGGAGTATGGCAACAGCTAAAACGATAATTCCCATACCACCTAGCCATTGAAGTTCTTGTCGATAGAATAAGATCGGTAAAGGCAAGTTATCAATGCCTGTAATGACGGTAGCGCCTGTTGTTGTCAGTCCTGAAATTGATTCGAACACAGCATCATTAAATGATAATTGTGGGTACTCAGATAGTAAGAATGGGATTGAACCGGTAAACCCTAAACCTATCCAGAACAATACAACAACGACAAATCCATCTCTCATACGTAATTCTTTACGTATATTTTTAACTGGAAGCCACAGCAACAAACCAACAAATACTATTAGACAAAAAGCATAAAGGAATGCTGAAAAACTGGAATCTCCTAACCACCATGCAATAAATATTGGTGGTAATAAGGTTAAACTAAACAGGGCGAGTAGTATTCCAAGGATCCGCTGTATGACAGCTAGTTGCATATTAGGATGAATATTTGATTATTATAAAAATGTAATTCCTACCTGAAATAACTTCTCGACTACAGGCACTTGTTTTTTATCAGAAACCAGTAAGATGATATGATCCTCAGCTTCAATCACTGTGTCATGATGCGCCATAATCACTTTTTTTCCTCTGACAATTGCACCAATACTTGTGCCTGGAGGTAATTTTATTTCATCCAGTCTACGACCTACTACTTTTGATGAATTTGAATCTCCATGCGCTACCGCTTCAATGGCTTCAGCAGCACCTCGACGTAATGAATGGACAACCACCACATCACCTTTTCTGATATGTGCAAGTAAACTACCGATCGTTGCTTGCTGTGGTGAGATGGCTATGTCGATCACATTGCTTTGTACTAAATCAACATAGGCAGCACGGTTTATCAGTGCCATTACTTTGCGTGCCCCAAGCCGTTTTGCAAGCATTGAAGAAATTATATTCGCTTCATCTGCATTGGTGAGTGAACAGAAAACATCGGTATCTTCAATATTTTCCTCGATGAGTAATTCTTCATTTGCCGCATCACCCTGCAACACGATCGCATGTTTAAGTTGTTCTGAAGCAATGCGTGCTCGCGTACTATCAATTTCAATCAGTTTTACTTGATACCGATTTTCTAGCGCTGACGCAAGGCGGATACCAATATTACCTCCGCCGGCAATAATAATACGTTTTACAGGTTTTTCCGTATTACGTATTTTTTTTAGTAACGTGCGGATGTATTTAGGTGCGCCGATAAAAAATACTTCATCATCCGGTTCTATAGAAGTGTTACCGTCCGGGATGATAGCTTTACCCTTCCTGAAGATTGCAACAATTCTAAATTCCAAACCTGGATCGTTCTTACTAATTTCTTTTATTTCGTGTCCAACCAAGGCCCCTGAATAGCGTGCCTTTATAGCAACCATTTGGGCCTTGCCTTCGGCAAAATCCAGTACTTGTAGTGCACCAGGAAAACTGATTAAACGCTCAATGTGCTCAGTAACAATTTGTTCAGGACTGATGAGGACATCAATGGGTAAGGCTTCTTGTGCAAATAACTGTGTATTCCTTAGATACTCAATACTGCGCACACGAGCGATTTTGGTTGGTGTATGAAAAAGTGTGTAGGCGACCTGGCAGGCAATCATATTGATTTCGTCACTATTCGTTACAGCGAGGATCATATCAGCGTCTTTGGCGCCTGCTTGCACAAGAATTGCAGGATAAGAGGCAACGCCCTGAACAGTTCTTAAATCATATCGTTCACTGAGTTTCTGAAGACATTCAGGGTTAGTGTCAACCACCGTAATGTCATTTGCTTCACTCACCAGATTTGCGGCGACTGATGAGCCAACTTGTCCAGCACCTAGAATTATAATTTTCATTTAATCAGGATCTGAATTGGTAGTGTTTATTATAAAAAATTTATGCATTTTTTATTGCAATATATTTTTAATTTTTAATATCTATACCCAACGATTTCAATTTTCTATATAAATGGGTACGCTCTATACCAACTTCTTTTGAAACCTTGCTTACACTTCCGTTTGTTTGTGAAAGTTTATATTGCAAATATTTTTTTTCAAAATGCTCTCTAGCTTCACGTAGTGGCAGATCAAATTCCGGGTTATATTCGTGACTCTCTTCTGGTTTAAGCACCCTGCCCATTGCAATTTCGATCTCATCAATTTGAATATTTTCCTTTGTCCCAAGAATAAGTAGACGTTGTACAATATTTTTTAATTCACGTACATTACCCGGCCATTTATAACTACGCAGATAATTCTGTGCGGAAACAGTAAAGTGTCGATAAGGCAGTCCTTCCTGCTCAACAAAATAAGTTACATAATATTCAAGTAATTCAGGTATGTCTTCATAGTGCTCACGTAACGGAGGGATTGTTATTGGTAAGACATTAAGTTGATAATAAAGGTCATCACGGAACTGACCAGTTTTTACTTTCTCGAGCAGGTTCGCCCGGGTCACACCAATGAATCGCACATCAATATTGTAAGCCGTGGTTCCACCCACGCGTGTGAATGCATTATTTTCCAGTGTATATTGTAATTTTGCCTGCAAGGCAGAATCCATATCGGCAATATCCTTAAGAAACAAGATACCATTTTCGGCCTGTTCAATTAATCCAACTTTAATATCATCACCTTCCTCACTCCCCAATAATTCTTGTATGGCATGATTAGCAGATAGCGCAGATATACCAACAGTGATGAATGGTGCTTCTGCGCGATTACTTTGATTTTGTAGATACCGTGCGAAAAATTCCTTGTCTGTTCCTGATTCTCCTGTGATTAATACGGGTGTGTTGTGATTGGCGATTCGTTTAATTTGTTCTTGTAACTGCTGAATGATATGACTTTTACCAATCAGTTTATTTACCGGCTGAGTACGGCCACGCAAGATTATGTTTTCTTGTTGCAGAGATACATTTTCGAGGGCGTGTTTTATTGTCAGGATTAATTTAGCGTGAGATAACGGTTTTTCAATAAAATCATAGGCACCAACCTTTATTGCTTCTACTGCTGTCTCAACTGTGCCATGACCTGACATCATAATCACTGGTATTGTCAAGGTATTTGCTTCTTTCCACTCCTTGAGCAAGGTAATGCCATCGACACCTGGCATCCAGATATCCAGTAGAACAAGATCGGGGGAAAAATCTTCACGATGTTGCTTTGCCTGTTCGGCATCCTCTGCTACTTCAACAGTAAAGCCTTCATCCTCAAGTATTTCTTTGACGAGGTTACGAATATCAGGCTCGTCATCGACTATTAGAATGTTCCTGGAAATCATACTACTCTCCGTTTTTTGAACATAGTGCCATGATTTTTATTTAATCTAACGGGTAAATGAATAATGGCACTTGCTCCAATACTTGATTCATTATTTTCAAGCCAGACAATACCTCCATGTTCCTCAACGATTTTTCTTACTATTGCCAGACCTAATCCCGTACCTTTCGTCTTGGTGGTAATGTAGGGTTTAAATATATTTCCCATGATATTTTGATCTATCCCGGGACCAGAGTCTTCAATTCTTATTTCAACACCGTCCTGACCTGAAAAACTAATACCACATGTGCTGATTTTAAGTGTTGATTCCTTATTATGATCACATGCATCGAAGCCATTATTGACCAGATTATTTAGCACTTGACGAATACGACTGGTATCTGCAGCTACCGATGGAATATTTCTATCCAGATCAGCCGTTATTTTTACATTTGGATTAAGGTTTGTATATAAATCCAGCACTTCTTCAATTAACTGGTTTAAGTCAACTGTTTGTGTATTTATTTTAGATGGGCGTGCAAAATCTGAGAATGAATTAACCATATCTTTCATCGTTTCTACCTGATGTACAATGGTATTGGTTAAGCGGTTAAATGTTTCTGCATCGTCTTGATCCATCGTTTGCAAATATTTGTGCCGTAATCTTTCTGTTGCTAACTGGATGGGTGTAAGGGGATTCTTAATTTCGTGGGCCAGGCGCTGTGCCATTTCACTCCATGCGGCATTACGCTGTCCCTGCACTAGCGCTGTGATGTCATCAAATACAATAACATAGTTAGTTTGTTGTTCGTCTGTACCAGGCAATGAAGTACCACTACACATCATGATTCGTTGATTATTTTTCCATGGTAACGTAATTTGTTCGCGCCAGTCTTCGGTCGTATCGTTTAAATGTTCCTTAATAGTATTGCTGAATTCCTCAATGTGATTATATTTATCATTAATTTGATCAAGTGTTTGTCCAGTCAGATTTGTCATGGGAGCATTTAAAATTTGATCTGCACTGGTATTTGAAGTTCTTAATGTATTGTCTCGATCTAATACAAGTACGCCAGAAGATAGTTTACCTAATACTGTTTCAAAGTAAGTACGTTGTTTCTCCGCTTCATGTTGGCTGCGACTGGCTTCATCTTTAGCCTGACTAATCTTACGAGTCATTTCATTGAACGAGGCAACCAGAAATCCTAATTCATCATTACTCGGTACTTTCAATTGGGTTTCATAATCGCCTTCGGCTACAGCCTTGGTGCCTTCTGCAAGATCACGCACAGGTTCAGCAAGTCGCCTTGCGGAGTAAAATGCAGCCCACACAGTGCTGAAGATACTGAATAACAATACCAAGGTCAGCACGATGACAAAACTAATTTTGAGTTGTTCCCGCAGATAGGAGAGTTCTTTATATTTAATGAATGATGCCTGTACTCTATCTGCAAGCACTTTGATGCTATTGGTGATGGGGTAAAGCGCCTGGATTATTCTATTGTTATTACCAAATCCTGCCTCCGGAATGTTCACAACAACACGAATATACAATCCAGAATCCCGAATTGTATCTAATCCAGTATAGCTACCTCCTTGTTGTAATTGTAATATGATAGTCTTATTGGGCCTATCCGGAATCATGTTTGATGGATCATCTGAACTTGAGAAAATAATCCCACCTTGTCGAGAAAGCAATGTTAATTCCTCGGCACCACTACGTACCCTTAATTCATCAAGTTCAAATGAAAAAGGTACTGAAGACGCAGCGATACCAGAAAATTCTCCAG
>CAZCXC010000213.1:0-3770 GCA_964502505.1 uncultured Enterobacteriaceae bacterium | reverse complement strand
TACCAATTTATATTTTCCAATAACGTCATTACGCGATATCGTTTTTGGATAACCAAATTTATCCCGGATGACTTTAAAAACCAGATCGTAGGAAGGCAGTGTAAATACGATCATGACCAGTCCCACATCACCCTCTGCATGCACAAACTTGTCTTTTGTGTTGTTAAGGTGTTCGGTAAATATATGGTGTCGTTCTGTTTTTCCCTGTCTTAATCTTCCTAATACCGTGTAAATTTCATCGATCGGTTTTTTCGGAAGGATTGAGTGTATGAAATGGACAGCACCGACCACTGAATTAGGATCGGCAAAATAATAAGAACGTGTATAACTAAAAACGATGCTGACTTCTTCGTCTGACATGAGTACCGCATCGACAACAATACCTTTGTCTGTATTTTTAAATGCAATAACAAGTGGTGAAATACCAAATTGCATGACTATTCGTCCCACCAGATAGGCGCGGGCAGATTGATAAAAGAAAGAATCTATAAATTCAAACCGGAGAAATTGATTGTTACTTTTAAAATTATTTTTTGCGTATTCTCCCATTTGTCCGGCTATTTTATTAGCGTTATCTTCCAGATTGGCATACGGCACCCTGAATGAGAAGTCATCGAGGATTGTTTCAAATATTTTTCCAAGTGATCCCCAATAAGGATAACGACGCAAACTGAGTGATTGGATCATTTCCTTGTCTTCATCAAGACTGGATGATACAAATTCAAGTTTCGGATCGACGCCAATGGTGCCAAATATGCGGCGCGTAACTGAGTTGAAGAACGTTTTTATAAAACCAGCATCGGGTACTTTTTTTAATCGTTCGCCAAAATAAGCACGGATTTCATCCCAGAGCGCGTGGTCATTAACCCGGGGGCCGAGATTACGGCGTAAGGCAAGTACGATACGACGGACAGATTTTTCGTATAATTCAACGCGATCAACAATGTCCTGTTGATGGCCCTGCCAATCCTGTTGTTCAAAGCGGGTGCGTGCTCGTCGTGTTATGCGATGAAAAGCAATATTGTAACGAACAAAACCGTCATAGATGATCTGCGAAGATTCTGCAATCAAATTTCTATGTGATTTGTTTGCCATAGTCTACATGTTTGAAATTAATGCATCGGCAAATTCGCTACACTTAACTTCTTTAGCATCATCCATCAGCCGGGCAAAATCATAAGTGACTGTCTTGTTAGCAATCGTCTTATCCACTGCAGTGATTACCAGATCTGCGGCTTCGGTCCAGCCCAGATAACGCAGCATCATTTCCCCGGATAACAATAATGAGCCAGGATTGACCTTATCAAGATTTGCATATTTGGGTGCGGTACCATGTGTCGCTTCAAATATTGCATGGCCGGTGTCGTAGTTAATGTTACCGCCTGGTGCGATACCAATGCCGCCAACTTGTGCTGCCAATGCGTCAGAAAGATAATCGCCATTCAGATTCATGGTCGCAATCACATCGAAATCAGTTGGACGTGTTAGTACTTGCTGTAATGTGATGTCTGCTATTGCGTCTTTAATAAGTATTTTACCCGCTTCCAATGCTTTACTTTGTTCTTCATTCGCGGCTTCATTGCCTTTTTCTGCGCGAGTGCGTTCCCATTGGTCCCAGGTATAAGTTTGATCAGAAAATTTTGTTTCTGCCAGATGATAGCCCCAGTTTCTAAACGCCCCTTCGGTAAATTTCATGATGTTGCCTTTGTGTACAAAGGTGACACTTTTTCGATTATTCGCAATGGCGTAGTTGATAGCCGCCCGGACCAGACGTTCGGTACCTTCTTGCGAAACCGGTTTTATACCGATACCGCTTGAATCAGGAAACCGTATTTTCTGATAATGATTTGGAAATGCTTCTTTGAAGAGTTCAAGAAAACGTTCATTATCTTCTGAGCCATTTTCAAATTCGATGCCGGCATAGATGTCTTCCGTGTTTTCACGAAAGATGACCATATCAACCAGTTCAGGATGTTTGATCGGTGAGGGCACCCCTTTAAACCATTTTACGGGTCGCAAGCAAACATAGAGATCAAGAATTTGGCGCAAGGCGACATTCAGTGAACGAATCCCGCCACCAATAGGTGTAGTTAATGGTCCTTTGATTGCAACTAGATATTTACGGCAGGCATCCAGGGTTTCATCGGGTAACCAGCTGCCGGTCAGTTGGTTGGCCTTCTCACCAGCATACACTTCCATCCACTGGATTTGCCGCTTATCCTTATAGGACTTGCTGACAGCAGCATCCAAGACTTTTTTAGTGGCTCGCCAGACATCCGGGCCAATACCATCACCTTCGATGAAAGGAATAATGGGTTTATCCGGTACCTCCAGGGTTCCCTTTTTATTTATTATTTTACTTCCTGCAGCTGGTGGAGCAATTTCGGCCGTCAATCTTGTGTCCCCCCAATGGAATATAGCTATTAAGCCCACCTTAGCATATCACTGGGCTCATCTCAGCTATATAGTAATGTATATATGTCCTGTAGCTCATTGACAATTAAAGCAATATTAACTATTGTTTGTTTCAAGCGCCGATTTGATAATCAGCTTGCGGGCGCTTAAAAAATACTGCTAAAGAGGCAACCTGCCTTAGCCTAAGCTGATGCGGGTTTTTTTATATCCATAATTTATGGGTATGTCGCAAAAGGACACGACTGCATGGACGCGGGAGGTAGGACGAATCAGGAGACAGAGTCGAGGATGTCCGAAGCGACTGTGTATTTGTTAACCCCGCATCTTGTTAACTCTTGCTAACGGGCTGACTCTGCTGCGAGCTAGCTTAATGTTAACGGGAGATAAACGATGCCAAAAATTGATCCAGAAAAATACGGGCCGAACACACGTGCCGTGCGTGCCGGGCAAGTGCGTAGTGCCGAAGGCGAACACAGCGAACTCATCTTTGCGAGTTCCAGCTATGTGTTTCAGGATGCAGCAGAAGCGGCTGCTCGTTTTGCCGGCGATGCCCCCGGCAACATCTATTCACGGTTCACTAATCCCACCGTTAGAACATTTGAACAAAGACTTGCAGCACTTGAAGGTGGAGAGCGTTGTGTTGCTACATCATCTGGCATGAGTGCCATCCTGACTACATTTCTTGGTTTATTGAAAGGTGGGGATCATATTGTTTCTTCCCAAAGTATTTTCGGAACAACGGTTGGGTTACTGAATAATATTTTGTCCAAGTTTGGTTTGGAGACGACCTTTGTTGAATTGACCAATTATGCTAATTGGGAGGCAGCGATTCGACCGGAAACCCGGATGCTGTTTTTAGAGACACCGTCAAATCCATTGACCGAGATTGCTGACATTCAGCGATTGGCTGATCTGGCACACGCAAATGATTGTTTATTGGTAGTGGATAATGTCTTTTGTTCACCGGTGCTACAACAACCCTTCAAATTGGGTGCTGATATTGTCGTTCATTCAGCCACTAAATATCTGGATGGACAGGGTCGTTGTGTAGGTGGGGCAATTATTGGCAGTGAAGAATTACTTGGAGAAGATGTGTTTGGTTTTCTGCGCACAGCGGGTCCCAGCATGAGTCCATTTAATGCCTGGGTGTTTCTCAAGGGGCTTGAGACATTATATATAAGGATGAAAGCGCATTGTGAAAATGCCCAGCAAGTGGCCGAATGGTTGGAACAACAATCAAATATTGAAATAGTCTATTATCCTGGATTGGAATCACATCCTCAGCATGAACTCGCTTCAACGCAGCAATCAGGCTATGGCGGTGTTATGAGTTTTGAGGTGAAAGGTGGTCAGGA
>CAZCXC010000212.1:0-13130 GCA_964502505.1 uncultured Enterobacteriaceae bacterium | reverse complement strand
GTTGGACGTGTAGAAATACGCTTTTTTTGTGTTGTTATTGAATTTTGTATTATTTCAACTAAACGCACAAAAGCTATTTCTTTGTTTTTTTCCTGACTGCGATATCGCTGTGCTTTAATTACAATTACACCTTCTTTATTGATGCGTTTATCTTTAAATTTTAGCAGCCGGTGTTTATAAAACTCAGGTAGTGACGAAGCCTGCGTATCAAATCGGAGATGAATTGCTGTAGCGACCTTGTTTACATTTTGGCCACCTGGTCCCTGTGCCCGTATTGCACTAACTTCAATTTCATTATCTGGAATACTAACCCGTTGCGTGATTTTCAACATGAGTATAGGGAAATATTTTAATAAAAGATTTAATCTGGTCAGTGTTAATTACAGATTATAATGCTTATTTATATTAAGAGCCTGTCTCTAGATAAATGCTATCGGCTGCAAATGTCCCAATTCGGCCCATTTTCACGATCGATTTCCTTAAATAGTGTGACTATTCGCCTTAATCGAGCACAAAAATGGACTCGATAAGGAACATATTCGCTTCGATACATTATTTAGAGATAGACTCTAAGAATCAGCTTCTGATGACTTACACTTGATATATAATATTTAGACTTCTCAGAAACTAACTAATGGGGATTTGATATGGCTGGTTTCATGACATTCATCTTTTTTATACTTGGTCTCCTGGGTCTTGTGTTTATATGGTCTGCAGCGGGTTTCATTTATTCAGTAGTTAAGCTGTCAAAGGAATCTTCTGATGATGACCCAGACTGTAAAGTTTGCGAATATTTATGCGCCTATACTAGCTCACTCACTTTTCAGGAGCAGATTCTGATGTTTCCTAATCTTGTCGTTGCCTTTATAGCATGCAAAATTATTGACTGTAGCTGCGATTAAGATACTTTAATTTCCATATCCATTTTGACTGGATATCTAGTCTGATCGGTATTGAGAATTGAGGTTTCAAGTATTGCCATTGGGCACGGGATCAGGAATACCTTAGGGATTAAGTTTTGCAAATAATGCTTGCAAATCGTCACTTTGGGCGTATAGTGGCGCCCCCGCTCAGAAAAAGCGGCTAAAATTTAACCGATATGAAAAAGATAAACGAACATATTAGATACCGACAACCACGTTCTTGTGGGCTGGCGCATACGCATAGCGTCAATCTACAAAATGATCGGGTGTGGGGCGCATGTACTCCGATGAATTCATTCTACAAAGGTTTTAAAACCATGCGCTAAGCCTTCCTAACAATAATATTGGAAGGCAAAAGATTTAAAAAATGCCTTCCAGGGGAAAAAGAAAACCCCGGTTAGGCATTAAGACTAACCGGGGTTTTTTTATGTACATGGACGTACTGTATGCCGCGAATGCAGGACGCACATAAGCGGCGATGTTGTAGTCACGGTAAGGGTTTTCCCCCAACCCCCACCACAAGCGTGGGACCTTGGCGCAGGTATTCTCCTCCTCCTAATGCCTGCGCCTTTTTTTATAATAAGTCTGCTAATAACAAAACAACAGCCTAACGGCATGGCTTTGGTAGAAATTCAAGGGGTAAATTCCCTTTACATGACCAATCTAATTGTTCGCCCTGGTTTATGGGCGTTAATATAATTTTTTTACCATTTATTATTGGTGGTATCGAGTCATCTCTAGCATTCGTATAAAAAACACTAACTACCCCAGGCCCATCTACACCAACCTTGATTGATTCAACGAGTGATTTCTGAAAATCTATAATAATTTCATTGCTGGTGTTGTTCCATTCTTCCGCAGTTGGAAATGTTCCATTATTCTTCCAATATTCGGCAACAGCCTCTTTATACTCAGCGGTATAAGTTAGTGCCTGCAATGTTTTTACTCGATCAGCAAATTCAAGCTTAGATGGATTAAGTACAAATTTCCAAAAGAGTGCGAGCGCAATAATTATGAGAATAATCAGTCGTCTATTCATTATAAATAATCTGTTAGTTAGGACGCATTTTATAATACCAATTTTTGGTTTAGCTTATAAAGCGTTATTAATAGCTGAATTTAAAAATTAAGCTTAATTCATGAATAATTATTATAAATAAGCATATAATACAAACTTCTTATCATAAGCTATTAAATAGAATAATAAACGAATGAAGATATAAGCAAGAAAATTTATGAAAGAAAACAAAGAGCCACAATATCGCGCTGATAATATTACGATTTCCCAATCTGTAGCAATCTTAATTGATGGTAATAATATTGAGAGGAGTATCCATTCCGAAGCTGAAAACACAAATACCATGCTTAATTTTGACGTACTTGTGCCAAAGCTCCTTATGAATCGCGGCTTAAGTCGTTTGGTTTATTTCAGGGAAGGTAAAAACATTTCGACCAAACTACAAGAAAGATTACACAATTATTATCATGGCTCGGTACGACCTTGTCACAAAAGTGCAGATATCCCCCTTTCAATAAATGCTATTCAGGTGGCTAATAAAGTAGATACGATTATAATTATGTCAGGTGATTCGGACTATATAGAATTGGTACGGCACCTAAAATCAGAGGGAGTACGGGTTGAAATTGCTGCCGTTTTAAATACTACTGCACAAATCATCAGAGAAGAAGCCGATCATTTTCATGAAATTACAAGAGAAGATTGGTTTTCATTACCACAAAAAAAACCGCAAAAACGGCGTCCTAAAAAAAAGTAATTGCCAATCCGTCCATTCATTTTTTAAAAGTGATGCGTCAACGACAATTAGGTAATACAGGGAAGTATGTCACTGCAATTGGACTTGGTGCTATGCCTTTATCATTGGAGGGACGTCCATCTGAAGCTATAGCCATGCAGGTTATTACAGCCTTTATTGAAGGTGGTGGTAATTTTATTGATACCGCTAACGTATATTGTAAAGAAGATAATGACGTTGGGCATAATGAACGACTTATTCAAAAAACATTAATAAAACTTGGACATTTAGAAAATATTACCGTCACTACTAAAGGTGGTTTAAAGAGACCTGAAGGTGGTTGGACAACAGATGCCAGTCCAGAATGGCTTCGTCAATCATGCGAAAAAAGTCTTAAAGACCTTAATACTGATTGTATCTATCTCTATCAATTACATGCACCGGATCCTATTGTGCCTCTAGCAGATTCTGTTGGAGAACTGGCACGACTTAAAGAAGAAGGAAAAATAAGCCATATTGGTTTATCCAATGTAAACGTACACGAAATAGAAACAGCATTGACGATCACACCAGTAACGTCTGTACAAAATCGCTGCAATCTGTTTGAGAAAAAATCATTTAAGAATGGCGTAGTAGATAAATGTAAAAAAGAAAATATTACATTTATTGCTCATAGCCCAGTTGGTGGTCATTTTGGTCATAGGCAAGCCACCGAAACAAAGCAATTAAACCAAGTGGCTAATAAATATGCTGCCTCACCCTATCAAATCATGCTTGCCTGGTTATTACATCAGGACAGTCATATGCTACCTATACCGGGGGCAAGTAAAATCAGTAGTATTACTGATAGTTTAAAATCAATTGATATTAAACTCGATACGGAAGATCTGGATTTATTAAATATATCTTGACATTAAGTAACAAAATTAATGAATAGATATTCATTCTGATATTGAAACTGAGATAAAAGCACCATACCAATACAAATGACTCAAACTACTTACTTTTCCTCAATGCACACAACTTCGTCATTTAAATAAATATAGTAAAATTGTGACCACGTATAGCTTACCTTGTATAACTACGATCGGTGAAATCAAGATAGCGGTAGCTCCAATAGAGTATGTACCACCGAGCATTGATGCCATCGTTGAAGAACAAGATACTCAACTGCTTATGGCTGTGGACACAGAAATTAAATACCCAGACGATGATTTTGACACTCTGATCAACCAGATGGCAACAGGAAAGACACGAGAACCTGGTCAAATTATTATAAAACAAGAAAAACCAATTCGGTTTCAAGCCATTATTTACAATATCAATCAAGAACCTTCTTGGAAGGTAGAGTGGATCGCATTTGCCTTAAAACAACTCATTGAGGAAATTAATAATTACCAAATAAAAACACTCGCAATGCCACTACTTGGAACACACCATGGAAAAATGGCTGAAGAAGAATCAATAGAACTGCTTTGTGCCAGTCTGGCTACAGATCAAGCATCATTGCTTGAAAAGCTTTGGCTTATTGCACCCGATCCTATCTGTAACCGTATCAAGGATAGTATTAATAATTTTGTATAATTATCATAACAAGATTGAGCAGTTCATCTGAATTTAATTGGATTCTGACTCCCTTACAGTTGGACGAATAACATTACGTAACTCCGCCAGACATTCTGCATAGAGTTCAGCGGCGCTAATTGGCGAAACAGATCCACCATCACTATGAGCAACGATGCCTGCAGTTAAAATAGCAGCAATTACATGTTCTTCATTCATTTCATTCATTGCATTATCCTCTCTTTCATGTTTAGTTAAATATTGCGTTTAAGAAACTATAAATAAACATAGCACAATGTTTAAATTTTTTGGCTATTTCGTTCAGTTAAGTGTCATAATTATCCGTTTCAACTCTTTCAGCTTTGCCTTCACTTTCATAGCATTATCCGGACCGATACGAATGAGAATTCTTTGCCCTGTTGATAATGCTTCCAAGTCTGGATCGGCGAACGTATAAAACACCTTGGGCTGTAGTAGTCTAATTGGACCCCGCACTTCAGGGGCGTCGAGCAAATGTTCAATTACTTCTACAAACCGATCATTGAAATAACGCCCTGGGTATCCTAAATCTTGATACGCTTGTTGAAACAAGGGGTAATACCTAACATAGAAAGCAACAAGCTGTTGAGTATCTACAGTGTGGGCTAACTCCACAAATGAATTATACCTATCATAATTTTTTGCATCCAACCATACAGTTTCTTCATCTTCTTGTTTTTTAATTACAAATTTACCAACAGGTCGTTTTGTAAAAACATAACGCTGCGGTAGTTTTTTCCCAGTCATATTATCAATTGTGACAACAAAATGACGTACGAAAACATTAAGTATAAACAATTCTTCAATTTGCTTATGATCAAAAAGACTGAGAAGCGATTCCTTGATTGATGCATCACTCTCATCCAATGCCGGCAAGGGCTTTGCCTGTAGAATGGGTTGTTGAGCTACTTCCTCTTCGACTTCTGCCTCTAATTCTTCAACGGATACAGTTGCTTCCGGTACCGGGTAACGAACATCTGGTTCTACAATCTCTCCACCTAAACTCAGAAAATCATCAGATTGTAATTCCTGAGCAGGTTCGACATGTTTAGTTGGTTCAATTTCTTTTTTCCAGAGATAAACATTTGATACTACACCAACGATCACAATAATTATTGCGATAGATAGTAATATTTTATTTAAATAATTTGGTTCTTTTTGTGCTGAGTCCATAACTTTGCTCTTTTCGTAAAAGTACTAAATATTTCTATTAGTTTAGTTCACTAACTATACTTAACGTTCTGGTAAAAACATCATCAGGGACACCAAATGCCTGTTTCAATTTGATATCTCTATCCCACTTATTAGCTATCTTGTTAAGGCGCCACGCGTTTTTCACTCCGATATGTTTAACATGATACCAGGGAGATACCAAGGGAAATGACTGCAATGGCCAGTCTGTACCATAAATCATTCTTTCAGATAGTCCGGGATACTTAAGCGCCTTTGCAAGAAAACCTAATTTATTAATCTGGGTCAGGCTGGATATGTCGGTATATAGATTTGAATACTTTTCAAACATTGGCAGAATTCTTTCAAAATTATCTTGCCCATCAGACTCTCCCGTTGTTGCAATATGGGCAGCAATGACAACAACACCACAATTTAAAGGAAGTTCCAATCGCTTCGGATCTGATAATTCATCTTTTGCATTGGCAAATGATTTTTCCATGCCAGTATGCGTCAATAGAGGTATTTTAAGTTCGGCCATTTTGCGATAAAACGGTTCAAATTTTTTATCCGCAGGATCGATATACATAATCGATGGTATCCATTTCACCAAAACTGCTCCCTGTAAATGCGCCTGTTCCAATAGCTTAATGCTATTTGGCCTGTTGGGATTAATGCTGGCCCCAAAAAGTAACCGTGGAAATTTTGCAGTTTCCCTGGCTACATAATCATTAGACACATAGACCTGTGTTCTTCTCTCATCAAGTTGCAGGGTCTGTTCATTAATAATACCATCCATTGCCAAGACAACAGCTTGATCGATATATTTAGATTGCGCAATCTTTTCATCAAGTTTTTTAATGATTATCTGATCACCATACTCTTCAAGTTCTTCTTCCGTTACATTCATCCATTTTAAAAAAAATCGGAATCGAAAATTTTCGCGCATTTCTTTATTTATAAAATTGCCAGAATTCCCATAGCCCAAACCAGCAATATGCACATGCCAATCTATTATATGTTTATCTTCTAGAGTGCCATTAGCAGTAACCAATTCGACCCCCGCACAAGCAGTAATAATGAATATAATTGAAAGAAATGAATATTTTTCCATTAGCTAGTTGTCACAAGGGTAATTACGAATCAATATAGTATTAGCTGCAATGTCAGCATTTAATTCCTGTAATTCAGATTGTGCAATTAACCCTGTTATAACTTCATGCGCCAATGCATCAATATCCGGTGATGGTGGCAAACACACTCGCGGCAGTTCATTCTCATTACCGTAATTACAATCACACGGCGTAACATACCAGGTACACATCATCCCTTTCATGCCTGAAAATCTTTTCATCATAGATTGTTCGCATGCAGTCAATAGTTCGGCTCCGCTTGGATCAGCCAATGCCAGGTTACTAAAAGAATACCCAAGTAATAAATAAAGTAAAAATTGATAATTAATTTTAAAAATAGATCGATTCCTTTTTTATTCAATATAAAAATGCTTCAATCATCTTTTCAAGACTATTAACAACATAGACCATTTTCTCATAATTCACTTTATCTGGTGTATCTTCCGACATGTGATAGTAAGGATAACGGTAAGGTGCAGTGTCTGTGATCATAATCGCAGGATACCCATGTTTCCAGAATGACCAGTGATCAGACCAGCTGATCCCAGGAATAAATGCAGGTGCTGCAATACCTTCTGATGGAAAAGTTGAATACTCCCTGAAAAATTGAATTGATTTAGTCACAAGTCTACGTGAGCTTAGATTCCCCACAAATGCTATAAAGTTACCTTTGTCCGGATAAAACAGGTTGAAAAATGGTGGATAATGTTGACTACCTACTTCATCACTGAAATAGCCAATTGTCTCCAGCGAGAACATCGCCATAATGTTTTCTTTTTCTTCGGCGACCCTTTTTGCATATACGAAACTTCCCATATCCCCTGTCATGAAATTTGGGGGTTCTTCATTCACAAAGGCAACAAACCTTACAGTGCGTGGATAATTTTTATCCTTGAATCGATCAGCAAGTTCTAAAATAGCAGCCACACCTGTTCCGTTATCGTTCGCACCCACTGCACCGGGCACTGCATCATAATGCGCACCCACAATAATAATCTCTTCAGGATGTTTAGTACCGGTGTGTGTAACTTCAATATTGGCAACAACATCACCTGAAAGTTGATATTCCTGAAACTCTACCAGGTAACCGGAGGATTTAAACTGTTCGGCAATATATTTTCTAGCTTCATTAAGCCCCTGTTTTTCAATAAAGTTTCTTCCTGCTGGATTTTTACACAAGGTAGTAATATGGGTTTCAAACTTGTTAGCAGTAGCATAATCAATATCATCAAACGCTGGCAGTTCACCTTCATATGAAGTACCCGGCATATAGATCATGTATGCGAAAAATACGACTACTAAGATAACGACAAAAATTAAATTAAGAAACATCTTACCATTCACTTTTCTGGATCTTCATTCTAGTAAATTTTGGGTAAAGGAAGCGAAAACTTAAATCGTTCCTTTATTTCGGTATGAGTGCCCTACCAATGGTATTGGAATCAGCGCCAAACCAAACCGAATGAGTAGGTAGATGAAAGTACATATGCCTAACGCTGCCACCACCGCTAGGAATATCTGTCACACTAAAAAACTTTTGCGTAGCAGGTTCAAAACCAACAAATCGATTTGGTGATATGCCTGTTTCAACAAACCATAATCGATCTTGATCATCAACAACCATACCATAAGGTCGAGAATCCTTTGCACCAGGCATTAACCATTCATTGAATTTATTCGTTTCAGGATCAAATTGTCCGAGATAACCGCCTTTGTAATCTACATACCAGATTTTATTATCCGAAGTTACCGCTAAACGTCGTGGTAAAGCACTCTCTCGTGGCAACTCATATTCTTTAATTAAAAACGTTACTGGATCGACCATGGCTAGCTTGTTACTACCAAATAATGCTACCCAGGGGCGATCATGGAAATCTATCCATATCCCGTAGGGTCGTGCCCTTGGGGTGGGTACTTTAATAAATCGAAATTCACCGGTCTTTACAAAGAGCTTGCCAATATAATTACTCTGCTGTGCGGTAAACCAGAGATCCCCTTGACTATCAAATACCAAGGTATGCGGATCACGTACACTGTCATTTAGCATAGGGTATTTTTTAATCTCACCTGAATCAGGATCCAGTCGACCGATATAACCACGAGTGTTTCCTGCATACCAGATGATGCCTTGCTCATCAATAACCAAATTATGCGGCCGCTCATTATCTTTCATGTCATATTTCTTGAATTCACCCGTCGTCGGATCCAGCATCGCGATATATGCTCCAACTTGACCGCAGAACCAAATACGTCCTTTGGGATCAACATACGGATCGCGTGGCCTCGAATCTTCCCAAGGAACTGTCCACTCTTTTATATCAACTAGTACAGGTTCAGCTATTACACCAGAACAAACAAATGTAATTAATAATAAGAATATTGAAAATATATATTTCAAATTCTTAATATACTTGTAATTTAATGAATACTAGCAAGTTCAATTGAATGAAATTGTGGATATACACTAATTCGATCATTCTCTTGCACAGTGTAGAAAAGATCTACAGATTGACCATTAGCTAAAACTAATTCAACTTGTGAATATGGAATATTTAATGAATGAATCAAATCAATGATAAATATTGGCTGTGTACTAAGTTGCAACATTTTTTGCCGATGAGACATTGGCAAATAGTCGTTTAGCTCACCATAACACCTAAACCTAATCGATATCATTTCATCGGATTCCCAAGATAATCCATCTTGCCTAATTCAACCCCATTGTGCCGTAAAATGTTATACGCAGTAGTGATATGAAAATAAAAATTTGGAAGTGAAAAATTTAATAACATCTTTATCCCAGTAAAATTTAAAGTATGGCCACCAGCTTTAAGGCTTAGTGCTTTTTCCTCTGTGCCATCCACCTGCTCAGGTTTTATGGATTTCAGAAAGTCGATTGTGTTATCAATTCGGTCTATCAGTTCAGTAATTGTTTTTTCATTATCTTCAACACTTTCTATCTCAATGTCTGCTAGTCGAGCTACCCCCCGACGGGCAATATCCGTAGTAATCTGGATCTGTCGGGACAATGGAAACATGTCCAGTGCCAAACGACTGTTAGTTAATACCCCCTGTTCTAAATCTTTTGTTTCTGCAAATGCCTCTCCCTTTTCTAATATTTGTTTTAAGTTTTCAAGCATACAGATAAAAACCGGTATTGATGCCTGATACATTGAAATCGCCATAATTGCTGTCCTCATGAATATTTATGAATTTAGTGAACAATTTTCATATCGCCTCTAGGTGACCATTGATTGTGTATAGAACATATTCCCATGCTTTAATATTATGCTATATTTAACCTACTGATTCAGAAGAAAGGATACTGAAATGGACCCAGTAAAAAAGGAACAAAATTTTGATGCCATACGTATGGCCCTTTCTCATGGTTATCTCGGCGCAGCCCGCAGAGCTTTTGAAGCCTCAATCAACCAGGAATTGATTGATAAGCTGAATATAGTTATCAAAATCATAGAGGATAAAGGCTTTCATTCTCTGATCGTTGATATCGAAAAACTAAAGGAAACCAAAGAGTAAATTCTAGTCCCTTGGTCTCTGCTGTCCGTCATGTTTTTGATACTACACTGCAGGATGTAGTTGATGAAATAATCGGCCAAACTATACATACCGCGATTGCAAAAGGCACCTTCTCTTCTATCGAAGAAATACAACGCCAAAGCATAAGCTTACTAGTTAAATAACTGCTATTTCGCGTTTAGGACGCGTGCTGCTCGGCTATAAACTTTCGGTTTAACCCACATGATCATGCCGTAATGATTTTTACCTGCAGCAACTGCATCAGCTGCTGTGACATTGATTTTCTCATCAGCAAGTTTTTTAAAGACCTTATGAATTGCACCTATTTCATCACTCCCTTGCACGAGAAATCCCTTTTTTGTTGCACTTAAACGCCAACCATTTTTCTTTGCCACTTTACGTATACCAACAATATTGTCCGAAACAAGATCTATCTGGGATTTCCCCCCACTAGTTGGAAACCCAGAAAAAGCATGCATATTAATGCCTGCTTCACTGACTGCAGCCAAAACTTTTTCACCCTGCCCTGCTCGACTGGAAACGCTTAATTTACAGTATTTAACTTTTCGAACTCGATATGCCATAGGCCATCTCCTACTAAGTAAATGAGCACTTAATACACTTAGTTTAGTGCATATATATACTAATAGTAGATAATGTCATTCATCTCTTATAAATAAATTGTGATGGAATGACATGAGCAAATATAACCGAGATACAGGTATCCTGACACTTACCCTGGAAGATGCACATTCTTTCCACAGTACTGCTGACCGGCTTCCAGATGAAGCACCCCCGATGGAATTCTATGCAGAAAAACTACGACAATTTGGACATGAAGTGTCCTCGGTGACAGAAGAGTATCTTGAAGTGAAAGCACCTGAAAGTGAAATCTGGGAACTACTCAGCGGGCAACACGCTTATCTTTAACCAACCATTCCCATATGACGTGCAAGGACCTCGGTTGCCTACATGGATGTAGGTAGCAGAGTAATGCAGGAGCAATTACCGAGCACTTGCCGAGGAAGTCGTGAGTCACAGGCAAGAGCGGCCACGTTGCACCTTATGCTTGGTTTTCATCAGGTCCTTATGCGGTACATAAATCAAGTTAGCAATACGGCGTACCATATGTTCTTCAAGAGAGTCCAGGTGATCATCTGCATATGCAATAGTCCATAGCAACTCAATCACTTTTATTTTTTGTTCTTGTGTATATTCTTTCGCAATGAGCCGGGTAAATTGGTGATAATCAGTGGCCGCATCTGCTTCTTGTTGTGCCAGATTAAATAACTCCTTTGCCTCGTCTTCGCTAAGATCAAATTTTTCCTTTAAAGAAGCTTTAACCGCCTGTCTTTCTTCCTCAAGTATTTCGTGATCTTGTTGCATCATTTCTACAAACAGCGCAGCAGTCGCCAATTTTAACTGGTGTTCAATATCATCAGCATTATCTGATGCTATATTTTGTTCAAAAAATTTTTTTATTGTATTTAACATCTTTTGCCCAGTTAAATGCACATGCTAAGCAACATTTTCTGCAATAAAACCACCCGACTGATGTGCCCAAAATTGTGCATAAAGTCCATTCCTGGCAATCAATGCGGTATGTGTACCCTCTTCAACTATTAGCCCTCCGTCCAATACCACAAGCCTGTCTAATGCAGAAATAGTTGATAGTCTATGTGCGATTGCAATGACTGTTTTATCGCGCATCAAACGATTCAAGTTGTCCCGAATGGCTGCCTCCACTTCAGAATCTAAAGCAGAAGTGGCTTCGTCCAGGATCAAGATTGGTGCATTTTTTAATAACACGCGTGCAATCGCAATACGTTGACGCTGGCCACCGGAAAGTTTAACACCACGCTCTCCTACATGCGCATCATAGCCAACACGACCACGCACATCGTTCAAACCTAAAATAAATTCGTGGGCCTCAGCCTGCTGGGCAGCATCGATCATGGCTTCTTCAGAAGCATCTGGTTTACCGTATATAATATTATCGCGTACTGAACGATGCAGTAGCGAAGTATCCTGCGTCACCATGGCAATATGCTCACGTAAGCTTTCCTGTGTCACCTCCGCAATATTCTGTCCATCTATCAATATGCGACCACCCTCTACATCATAAAAACGCAATAACAAATTAACCAGTGTAGATTTACCAGCACCGGAACGACCCACCAGTCCTACTTTCTCACCCTGCTTAATCGTTAATGAAAAATTATCAAACAAACCACCCTCCTTGCCATAATGAAAACGCACACGATCCAATATAATCTCTCCTACAGGTACAGAAAGTAATTTAGCAGCCGGATTATCCAACACAGTACGTGGTTTGGAAATCGTATTCATACCATCATGTACCGTTCCTATGTTTTCAAATAATGCCGACATCTCCCACATGATCCACTGTGACATGCCATACAACCGCAAAGCTAAACCAACAGCAGCTGCAAGGGCACCCGCCGTAACGGCGTCTTGCATCCAGTAGCGAATCGTCAAACCTGATACAGAAAAAATCAACAGGGCATTAATAAACCATACCGACATGATTAAAACCGTTACCAAACGCATTTGAGCATATACGGTTTTTAGAAATAACGTCATGCTCTCCTGTGCATAATAAGCTTCACGTTTCGAGTGAGAAAACAGTTTCACTGTCATGATATTGGTATAGGTATCGACTATCCTACCTGTCATTTCTGAACGTGCATTCGCTTGCTTCGACGATATTACTTCCAGGCGTGGAAAAAGGACGTACATAATGCCCAGATAAAGTATTAACCAGATAATAAACGGTATGGTGAGACGCACATCCATACTTGCAACGACGATCACTATCCCACTGAAATATACGACGATGTATAACATGACATCTAATAACTTCAACACCGTTTCGCGAACAGCCAGCGAAGTCTGCATCACCTTGGTGGCAATGCGGCCAGCTAACTCATTTTGATAAAAAGACAGGCTTTGTCCAAGCAAATAACGATGCGCTTGCCAACGAATCGACA
>CAZCXC010000211.1:0-2962 GCA_964502505.1 uncultured Enterobacteriaceae bacterium | reverse complement strand
GGATTGCCTGTTATCAAATATGATAAATCTTCTCGTGGTGCTTTAGCTTACCTGGCCTTGGCAGGTGAAATGTTGCGTCGCGAAAATTTAGCCGCCTGAAATTAAGGATGTTTCACTAGTGGCAGCGAAAAAAAGAGGACTGGGCAAAGGGCTTGACGCACTATTAGGTCCACACACTACTGACCTCACTTCATCTCAATCTGATCAACTACGTCAATTACCAGTCGATTTAATTAAACGCGGTGCTTATCAACCGCGGACGGATATCAATGCAAAAGCATTAGAAGAGTTAGCAAATTCAATTCGAACCCAGGGAGTAGTGCAGCCTATTGTTGTCAGACCAATAGCGGCATCTGATCAATATGAAATTATTGCAGGCGAACGTCGCTGGCGTGCAGCACAAATGGCAGGACTGCATGAGATACCAGCATTAGTGCGAGATGTTAATGATCAAACCGCCATGTGCATGGCGCTGATTGAAAATATACAACGTGAAGATCTAAATCCACTCGATGAAGCGCGTGCCTTAACAAGATTGCTCAAGGAATTTGAAATGACTCATGATCAAGCAGCCGATGCAGTAGGCCGTTCGCGTTCAACAGTAAGCAATATTCTGCGATTGCTTGAACTACATCCAGATGTTCAAAAAATGTTGGAGACAGGCAAGTTAGAGATGGGCCATGCGCGAGCTATTTTGGCCTTGGCAAAAGAACATCAACCTGAAATCGCAAAAAAAGTCAGTAACCAAGAGTTATCAGTAAGGGCAACAGAAAAGTCGATGCGTAATTTGCAAGCAACAGGTCCAAAAGAAACGCCTAAAGCCAAGCTACTCGATCCTAATATACGACAATTGCAAGATGACCGTTCCGAGCAATTCGGAGCCCCAGTAGTCATAAAGCATACTGCCAGTGGCAAGGGAACAGTCCAGATTAGTTACAACTCAACAGATGAATTGGACGGTATCTTGAGTAAGTTCAAATAAGTAGCAAAATCAGGGTGTTTGTGCGACGCAGCGATTGATAACCAGCATATAGCTTATTATACTTGCCGTCCCTTTATTGGGGGGGCTTTCCCCACACATTTGGTTATAATGACGGGGTTTGGGAGTGGTTGCGGTGAGCGAACAGATTGATATAACAATAAATAAAGTCGCCGCCTATAAATTAGTAGGGATACAGCTGATCTTAACGGTTATTTTAACAGCAGTTTTATCCGTGTATATCAGTCAAGAATCAGCATATTCAGCATTATTAGGAGGTTTAATCTTCATTCTGCCAAATGCATATTTTGTGCGGTGTGCATTTCGAGGAAAAGGGCAACAACCTCCAGACAGTGTACTGCGTTGGTTCTACATGGGTGAAGCAGGTAAGTTGATTTTGACAGGTGTGTTATTCGCAGCTTGTTTTGTATTAGTGAAACCCCTGAATGTGCCTGTTTTATTTGGTGTTTATATATTAATGATGATCATTAATCTGGTCGGTTTGGCACGAATAAAAAATTAATAATTACATAACATGGTAGTGGGAAAAATAAATGTCATCTGAAGGCCTGACTTCAACGGAATATATTAAGCACCATCTGCAAAACATGGTGTATGGCAAATTACCCGTCGGCTATGAACGTGCTGATGGATCAATTCTGGAACAAGCGACATGGACAATGGCACATAGTCCAACAGAAGCAGTCGATATGGGATTTTGGGCGATTAATGTAGATACCATGGGCTGGTCGATATTTCTTGGAATAGTTTTCAGTTATCTATTTTATCGTGCCGCTAAAAATGCCCATGCAGGTATTCCTGGTGGATTGCAAAACTTCGTTGAAGTAATGATCGAGTTTGCTGACCGCAGTGTGCGGGAAACATTCCATGGCAGGACGCATACTATGATTGCACCGTTGGCATTGACTATTTTTTGCTGGATTTTTTTAATGAACCTGATGGATCTTGTACCAGTAGACATTCTTCCATTATTGGCACAGTTGATTTCCGGTGATCCACATCTTTATTTCAAGGTTGTTCCTACAACTGATCCCAATATAACCTTTGGTTTATCACTATCTGTTTTCTTACTTATTATTTTTTATAGTATAAAGGTCAAAGGTATAGGCGGGTTTGTCGGTGAACTGGCATTTCATCCCTTTGGTAAGTGGATGATCCCGTTTAATCTGTTATTAGAGCTTGTAAGTTTATTTGCCAAACCTGTATCTCTTGCCTTACGTCTGTTTGGGAATTTGTATGCAGGTGAATTGATTTTTATGTTGATTGCATTACTGGGATATTATCAATTACCACTGCATTTTGTGTGGGCAGTATTCCATATACTAATAGTCATATTACAGGCATTTATTTTTATGATGCTGACTATTGTCTATTTAGGCATGGCACATGAGGAATCACATTGAGGGTACTTCTATAAATGGCCTTTTTTCACAATTACAGTGTCAGTTCCGTGCTCAAATCCTCATGTACTATTTTGTACACTGCGGTTCTCGGCTTCGGCTTCCTGCGTCGCTCTACCTCCTGCATCTATGCAGTCGTGCGCGCGGTACTTCCTTGTACTTGCAAAAACAATCTCATTTATAGTAGTACCCTACGAAGGTAAGGTTTGTATGAACAACTCAATTAATACATTTGGAGGATAACAATGGAAACAATTCTGGCATTCACGGTTTTAGGTGTATTGCTTGTTCTGGGTCTTGGTGCAGCGGGAACGGCAATCGGTTTTGGTCTGCTTGGCGGGCGCTTTCTGGAAGGTGCAGCACGTCAACCTGAACTCGCACCAATGCTACAGGTGAAGATGTTCCTGGTAGCTGGTCTGCTTGATGCGGTGACCATGATCGGTATCGGTATCGGTATGTGGTTTACCTTTGCTAATCCGTACATAGCTGCATTACAAGCTGCCGGTGCACATTAGAAATTAAACTTGGTTTTATAAAAAAAATAAGAGTAATGATGGGGGAA
>CAZCXC010000210.1:0-2721 GCA_964502505.1 uncultured Enterobacteriaceae bacterium | reverse complement strand
GTCTGATCCTCCACGCCAATAGGGACTAATTCTATGTGGATAGTTATCTGTTACTGGATTTGTATATTCTGTAATCTTGTCAAGATATTCGCGATCTCCTATGTAGGTTGCAAATACCTGCTCAGGAGTATCAAATCCAATTCTTGAAAATTCCGAACTCATTTTCGGTACCCACCTTTCATCAAGCTGCTTCAAATTTACTGCATTCAAACCTGATTTACTTCCAACCAACATAAAATTAAGTTTAACTCCATCCCACAAACTACAATCCTGGAATACATTACAAAAAGCTTTAATTATCGCCAAAGTATCTGTTTCAACGAGCGAAGACAATGGAAGCCAATATGTCGTAACTCCTTCAGGTTTTAATGCATTGTATATAAGCTGAAAATACTCCTGTGTATAAAGATTAACTACACCAGCACTTATTGGCGGAGGCGGCTCTGCAGTAATCAAGTCATATTTATTTTGTGTGGTTTGTAGAAAAAAACGACCATCTTCAACATGAGCAACAGTCCTTTTATCCCTCAAAGGATAAAAGCCGGTCTCATTATGCACAATATCACTCAACTCCAATATATCAGGCGACATATCAACAACATCAAAATGCTTCATGTCTGGAAGCATAATTATAGATTCTGCTGTATTACCAACTCCATAACTAATTTGCAACACATCCTCTATATCATTAGAAAATAAATAGGGGAAATAGGCATATAAACGCATATATCGTTGCGCATGAAAATTTGTTGTAGACATCGAGTGGTTGTTTGTAACCAATTGAACATAGTCTCTTTTACCAATTGATTGATGTTCTAGATACGCAATGCTTTGATTCAGTCCTTCTCGAAACGCAATAACCTTATAGTCTGGAAAAAACGACGAGTAAACTTTGTCATAAGATTTTTTAACCAGTCCATGCGGGAAAATAACAATGACACATATCACTACAGCAAATATAGTAATAACTTCTGTTTTGATATTTTTAATCAACAACAAACTAATAAAGAGGTACGCCAGTACAATAATAAAGATAGAATTTTCTATGCCAACTTCCGGGAGCAGGTAAAATGTTGTAATAGCAGATCCAATTACTGCCCCAATAGTATTTGCCAGTGTTAAATAACCCGATGATGAAGTCACAACAAGATTTTCCCGATATACACATTCTCCAAGCAGAGGGAAAATCATTCCAGACATAAAGCTTGTAGGGAAGATCAATATGCATGCAGCAAAAATAAAATATGCATCATTTGTAAGAATACTCATAATATGGACATCAAAGTACCACTGGAAAAAATAAAAGCCTGTCAATGTCATAATGGAAGCCGCAATTGGTAAAAAGTAAGCAAGTTTATTTATATATCTATCCGCTAATTTAATTCGTGAAATTACCAGCCCGCCCAAACCAATTCCCATAAGAACAATGGCAAGCATGATTGCAAAATTTACACTCGTACCATGACGGGCCACCAATAAATACCTGAACCACACGATTTCCAGTGCCAGTAACAACATCCCTGAAAAAAATGCTGCCGCCAAAAATCTGCTGATATTTCTTTGAAATTTTCCCTCCTCGCTTTTATCAACGGTTTTCCCTGTTTTTCCAAAAGAATTCAGCATAATTAAAATAACCAGCAAGTTAAAAATACCCGCCACGGCTGCGGTACTAATAATCCCTAAAAACTCTATCAAAATAAATTCAGCAAGTAGCACGCCAAAAACAGCGCCTATGGTGTTCCAGCCATACAATCGTGCAATAGAATTTATAAAAGAATCATCATATTGATGTACCAATTTTTGCATAACGGGAAGCGTTGCCCCCATTGCAGTAGCAGGCAATAATAAAAACAGGCAGGCGATGAGAAACCGACCTGCCGACAATAATCCCTGACTTTCGCTCATCTCAACCAGTAATGAACCAACAAATGGGGTCAGTTTTGGCAATAATAAAATAACTGCAAAGCCTGAGACGCCAATCACTGCTTCAATTACCAGATAAAATCTGGCGGGATTAATCACTCGATGACCGAAGGTAGCTATTAAACCATTTCCAATGGCCAGTCCGCCCATGAAAGCCATCAATACCGCCGCTGCACTCCAGACGGATGAACCTAACACTGTACTTGCGATACGAAACCAAACTATCTCAAAAACCAGAGCAGAACATCCGGATAGAAAAAAGACTACTGAAATTGTTGGAATTGCTCTTTCTTTATTCATAATTAATCAACAATACATCCAAAACATGGCAAGTAGAAGAGCACGACTTAAAACAGGAATTATGAAACAGTTACACCACTCCTTTGCAACATATCTTCTTGAGAATGGTTATGTCAGCAGCTTCTCGATGAATGATTTGTGACAGAAACGATTGTTGTGAGATCTCGAATTAAATTCGGTCATCAATTATATCAATCCCATCGGGCGGTTCGAAATCAAAGGTATGATTGTCCAGCTTTTTGTTAATGACTTCTTCTGTAAAATCGATACGTGTCACCTGGCCAAGGTTATCAAACATCACCATCATGCCTAATTTTTCCTTGTCGAAACCAAGCCGAATACTATTGTACTGACTTTCTATATCTCGGGGTTTCAGCTCTACCCAGTCGAATCCTTCACTATTTTCCATATCGATGATAATGAATTGTTTATCAATATTTTCATAACTTCCCAATATAGCTACAGGCGTACCCTCTACGAATAATGAAGCTTCTCTTA
>CAZCXC010000209.1:0-2407 GCA_964502505.1 uncultured Enterobacteriaceae bacterium | reverse complement strand
CTACTGATTGGGTTGTTAAATTTCGATTATGATCTTCTTCACCGCAATATTTTTAGAGTCTATCCATTAATAGCTTATGCAGTAATGGCTCTTTGGTTAGCTTTAGGTGCGTATATGCTTTTTCGAGTAATTACCCATCATACTCATTTCATAGTAAACAAGAGATTAGTAGAAGTAGGACTTTTTGTCGTTATTATAGGAACAGTATTGATGGGGAATGTGGCGGATAATTACCGGGCGAATGATAATTGGGCAGAGGTTTATGGTCGGAAAGTGCTGGAGTCTCTGGAACCGAATAGTGTACTTTTTATTTCAGGTGATTTGGATATGAGCCCAGTGGGCTATCTAAATCTGGTAGAAAAAGTGCGATCGGACGTGACCCTCTACAGCGCGAAAGGAATACTTTTATCCAATCGTCTTTTTTATCAGGTTAAGAACAGTGAAGAGGAAAGACGAAAAGCAATTGATGAATTTATTTTGGCATCACAGCGGCCGATCTATTATATCTATGGATTGCCTCATGATTATGGTGTCGAAGATTTCGGACTCTATTGGCGGATCAATACAGAATTAACCTCAGGTATACGCAGTGCAGTAGCGATCCCTGAAATAACTGAATATTTTCAGCGTATTTTAGCTGCTGGGGAGCCAGTTGATCCGTGGGAAGCAATGCATTATAGAGTACTTGTTACAGAGCATTGTCGTTTATCATTGAATATTATGGAATTTGCAGGATCCGATACCGTGCAGACAGAGCAAATACAGGGTTGGGTTGATAAAATCTGCCAAACTTTTCATGGTAAATTAACTTACATCGGACTTGAATTAAGACGCCAGCAACCGGACTGGGTGCTTGTTAAATCATTACTTGCTGAAGCTGAGAGCTTGAGAGATCAAAGTGTATTGAAGTCCGATCCTGCAAGATTAATTTATTTTCAGGGTGAAATGTTGCGCCGTACAGGTGATTTTATCGGTGCTACTCAAAGTTACCAGCGCTGTTTGGAGATTTGGCAACACCCTGACAACCCTGCATTTGGCCGATTAAAAGAGATCTCAACGATGTACAATACTGATACTAACTAAAATATAGCACATGTTTATGAAGCAAATTCATAACAGGTTATTGCTAGATAACATATTCCAGACGTTATCAACCGACTACATCCATATAGTTGTCTTCGGCCATTTGTTCATCTGCTTTGGCCTCCTACGTTGCCCTATCTCCTCCATCCCTAGAGTCGTACATTGCTCTGATAAGCTACATCCATGTGAATAACTGAAGGGAAGAGAATGGTAAGCTTTAGGAATATATTTCTATCCATCATCAATCGTCTTGGGCAAGCTATTCCGAAAAAAATTCAACGACACATAGCGGATTTTCCTGGTGTTCTAGGTCTTTTTGAAAGGCTTTCACATGGGGGATTAACTGAAATTCGTACACCTGAAGGTCACAGATTAGCACTCAATCAATTGTTTCATTCTAATTTAATCAGATCAGGTGATCTGGGTGAATATGAACCAGAAATAAGAAATTCAATTTTGAAATTAACCAAACCTGGCATGGCTGCTTATGACATAGGGGCAAACATTGGTATTTTTTCTTTCTTATTTTCGTCAATCGTAAAAAAAGATGGTATTGTTTATGCGTTTGAGCCTGAAAAAAATAATTTTATTTGTTTTGAAAAATCGTTGGAAATTAACGCAATTAATAATATATTTCTTGATAAAAGGGCGGTCGGCAAAAATAAGGGATTAGAAAAATTTGATAGACGAGGTGGAGCATTTTCTGGACGTCTTGTTGGTGAAGATGCAGCATATAGCCAGACAAGTAATATAGAATTTATTGATACTATAAATATTGATCACCTTGTCAAAGAAGAAGGCTTTCGTTGCCCTGATATTATGAAAATAGATGTAGAAGGGAATGAGGCCATGGTCTTGGAAGGCATGAAAAATATTTTGAATACTTACAATCCTATAATAATCTGTGAATTACATACTCATCTTGGGGAATCTAGCGAACATATAATAAATTTTTTGAGTAGTTATGGCTATACTATTTCTGGCATCAAAGAAATATGCGCAGAAATTAATGATGGTTCAAAACAACGCGATATGTCAAAGGAAAGGCACATCGTTGCTGTAAAACAATAAGGTATAGAAAAGAAAAATAAAGAACACCAGCAAATTAAATTTAATAAAGAATTTTGTGAATAGGCAGGTAGTTAGCATCTTAATTAATAGTAAATTGTATTAGGCAGAAACTTATGGAATTGTTTTTTTGGCGAAGTCATAAAAAACATGATGAATTTGCTAATTCATTGGCTGAAGAATTTATTAAAAAATATCCTTCACCGAAGGACTGTAATGTGCGTGATAAAAAACTGGGACAAAAGTTTAATAAGAT
>CAZCXC010000208.1:0-5682 GCA_964502505.1 uncultured Enterobacteriaceae bacterium | reverse complement strand
TCACCACGTTTTACTTCTTGTCCTTCTTCTACGTTTATATTTTTCATATGGCAGTACATTGTTATCATTCCCTGGCCATGATCGATAAAGACAGTATTGCCATTGAAGAAATATTCCCCTGTATTAACGATAAATCCTTCAGCAGGTGCTTTGATTGGCGTACCTTCAACAGCGGCAATATCAAGTCCACTATGTGGGCGGCGAGGTTCATTATTAAAAAATCGACGCAGACCGAAAGGGCTACTATAAGAACCTTCCACGGGAAGTGATAGATTTAAAGTTACGATATCAATATCACGCCACGAAGCTTTAGCCATTGATATTAATTCATGTTCCTGCTGAATACGCTTTAAATCTTTTGGGGTGGGGTTTACCTGACGTTTATTTTCAATGGTCAGGTACTGGGTTTTATATTCCTTATTTGATATTTCAAAATAACGAACTGATTCATCGCCATTTACGTTCACTTTTATATGATGTGATCCAGTTTCAGCATCAAGTGGGATTCCGATAATAACCTGCCAACTTCCAGCATGACCAATGACCATCACAGGGCGTTCCAGATAGAAAGCGTTTGGGCGTTCCATGTAGGAAAGTGGAATGATGGCAACTCCACCAGGCACATTTTCGTTTCGTGGTAACGGTTGTGTTATGCCAACCTTACTATGTAGCAACAGACAAAAAATTATAGCAAGCTGCTTGCTATTCATTATTTTTTAATTATTTTATTGACTGTACTTTGGGTCTGGCCTCGAGCAAATCTTGTGAGAATAGTATCTCCAATACTGAGTTGCCTGGCATCGCGTACAAGTTCATTATTTTCAAGTTTGTTCACGATAGCATAACCGCGATTCAATGAAGCTAGTGGGCTGACGGCATCTAATGTTCGGCTTAAATTGGATAACTCACTATTAAATTGTTGCAATTTATATTGAATTGCCTGTTTCAGTCGTTCGTGGGTTTGTGCAAAACGTCCACTATAAAGCTGTAATGATTGTGCCGGGTTGTAATGGCTAAGTGTAGCTACCAGTTCACTCAAACGTATTTTATATGTGTTGATGGTGACATAGGTTGAATGCGACATACGTTGCTGTAGATGATCTATGCGTTGGATTAAAGTTTGTAACTGATTAGCGGGGTGAGGTAAGCGTTTGCCTAACTGTAAAATATATTGTTGGTGCTGTTTTATATGATTACTAATAAGTTGTAATAATTTTTCGTTTTGAGTTGTGAGTTGTTGTTTGATTTGTATTTGATCAGGACTTACCAACTCGGCAGCAGCAGATGGCGTGGCAGCGCGTTCATCAGCGACAAAGTCGGCAATAGTAAAATCAATTTCATGCCCTATACCAGTAACGATGGGAATAGTGCACTTGTATACCGAACGCGCAACATTCTCATTATTGAATACCCATAGATCTTCAAGTGATCCACCACCACGGGCAAGAATGAGTACATCACATTCTTTCCTTGTTTCGGCAATTTCGAGCATTTTGATTATTTGTCCTTCAGCTTTTGCGCCTTGCACTGCAGTTGGATAAATAATTACCTTTGATAAAGGGTAGCGGCGTTGCAGTATACTTAATATGTCCCGAATGGCGGCACCGGAAGATGACGTGATTACACCAATTGTTTTAGGTGCTGTTGGGACAATTTGCTTATGACTGCTACTGAAAAGTCCTTCTTCATATAAACGTTGTTTGAGTGCTTCAAAGGCGCGTTGTAGGGCACCATCACCTGCAGGTTCCATATGCTCAATAATGAGTTGGAATTCGCCCCGGTCTTCATACAAGCTAACATTAGCGTGCACTAGTACAGACATTCCATTTTCAGGAATGAATCTAAGTGAAAGGTTTTTATTACGAAACATAGCGCAGCGGATTTGTGAATGTTCATCTTTCAATGAGAAATATATGTGGCCTGAAGCGGGTTGTGCCAGATTAGAGATCTCTGCCTGTAACCAGATAAGGGGGAAACTGCCCTCAAGCACAGCGCGAACTTCACGATTAAGGCGCGTGACATTATAGATGTCCCGTGAAGATGTTTCAGTTTTGCTACTATTTTCGGACATTAGGTGTGTCTAGGTAAAATCTAGAGAGATTAAAGAAAACGGTTATTTACGTGCATGTGGTCAGACTCTATAATAACCGGTTATTTTATCATTTGGTAAGATTTTAAACATGCGTGTAGATGAACAAGCCCTGACATTTGATGATGTGCTCCTGGTTCCGGCCTACTCGCAAGTCTTGCCGCGTGAAGTCAGTCTCATTACACAACTGACTCGAAATATCTCTCTCAATATTCCCATTATCTCTGCGGCAATGGATACAGTTACCGAAGCTCGTCTGGCGATTGCCCTTGCGCAGGAAGGCGGTATTGGAATTATTCATAAAAATATGAGTGCGGAAGCACAGGCGCTGCAAGTACGTGCTGTCAAAAAATATGAAAGTGGTGTAATCAAAGATCCAATCACAGTAACACCCGATACCAGTATTAGAGAGGTCCTGGAATTAACGCGTGCAAATGATATATCAGGTGTACCGGTGGTGGAAGGTGAACAATTGGTCGGTATTGTAACAAGTCGTGATTTACGTTTTGAAACACATTTTGAAGATCCAGTAAAAAATATTATGACGCCGAAGGATCGGCTGGTGACTGTACAAGAAGATGCTGATAGTCAGAAAATTAAAAAGTTATTACATAAACACCGTATTGAAAAAGTATTGGTTGTAAATGATCAATTCCAGTTACGTGGTTTGGTTACAGTAAAAGATATTCAGAAGGCGCATGAGTTTCCAAATGCGTGTAAGGACAAAGATGAACAATTACCTGTTGGTGCGGCTGTTGGTGTTGGCGACGGTGCAAGAGAGCGAGTTGCTATATTAATTGATGCTAGTGTGGATGTGATTGTCGTAGATACAGCACATGGTCATTCCCAAGGAGTCTTGGACATGGTGCGCTGGGTTAAAACAGAATATCCAGAAGCGCAAGTGATTGGCGGTAATGTGGCTACTGCGGAAGGAGCAAAAGCGCTGGTTGCAGCTGGAGCAGATGGTGTTAAGGTCGGTATTGGTCCGGGCTCTATTTGTACTACCCGCGTAGTTACCGGTGTTGGTATGCCACAGATTTCTGCTGTAGCTAATGTTGCCAAGGGGCTTGCAGGTACAGATGTGCCATTTATTTCTGATGGTGGTATTCGTTATTCGGGTGATATTGCCAAGGCAATAGTTGCTGGTACCTATTCAGTCATGATTGGTGGTTTATTTGCGGGCACGGAGGAAGCGCCCGGTGAAGTTGAGCTTTATCAGGGGCGATCTTACAAAACTTACCGTGGCATGGGTTCTTTAGGCGCAATGTCACTACAACATGGTTCCTCAGATCGTTATTTTCAGGAAAATGATGAGATTGAAAAACTAGTACCAGAAGGTGTTGAAGGGCGTGTGCCCTATAAGGGAAATCTGGATGCCATCATTCATCAACTGCTTGGCGGCGTACGTGCAGCGATGGGTTATACTGGCTGTCAGACGTTGGATGAAATGCGAACCAAACCTAGTTTTGTACGACTTACTAATGCCGGTATGCGAGAAAGTCATGTGCATGATGTAACGATCACCAAGGAACCACCCAACTATCGCCGTGAATAAGCCAAATTAACTGTATATTTTACAATGCAGTATATCTTTACAGCAGTATGATTGGCTGTATATGCTGATGGAACAACAAGCAATATCAAAAACCACGTCAAATCATTCTAAAATGATAGATATACATTCTGAACGCATCCTGATCCTGGATTTTGGATCACAATACACACAATTAATCGCAAGGCGTGTTCGTGAAGCAGGTGTCTATAGTGAAATCCATGCCTATGATATGGACGACCAGGCAATTAAAGATTTTGATCCTAATGCCATTATCCTGTCCGGCGGTCCAGAATCTGTTACAGAACTAAACGGTTTTCGAGTACCTGATCTCGTTTTTAATATGGGCGTACCTGTATTGGGTATTTGTTATGGTATGCAAACCATGGCCGAGCAACTTGGTGGCAAGGTTGTCGGCTCTGACTTAAGAGAATTTGGATATGCACAAATCAGGGCGCGTGGTCACTCAACCTTGTTAAAAGATGTTCAGGATGAAACCAATGCTGAAGGTCATGGCTTATTAAACGTCTGGATGAGCCATGGTGATCAAGTAGAAACATTACCCGAGGGTTTCAAGGTCATTGCATCAACGGATAATGCCCCTATTGCCGGTATGGCAGACGAGTCCAGGAAGCTTTATGGTCTGCAATTTCATCCTGAAGTTACTCAAACCACTCAAGGACAGGAAATCCTGCAACGTTTTCTACATGAGATAGCCAGTTGTCATTCACTATGGATGACAGAAAATATAGTTGAAGATGCCATAGCACAAATTAAGGAGCAGGTTGTTGATGATAAAATATTGTTGGCTTTATCAGGCGGTGTCGATTCTTCCGTTGTTGCTGCACTCTTGCATGAAGCCATCGGCGATCAATTGACATGTGTGTTTGTTGATAATGGTCTGCTACGCCTGAATGAAGGTGATCAGGTAATGGAGACTTTTGCGGAGCATATGGGTATCAATGTTATTCGAGTTGATGCCGAACAACGTTTTCTAGATGCACTCATTGATGTTGCAGACCCGGAAGAGAAACGCAAGATCATTGGTCGCGAATTCATCAAGGTATTTGAAGAACATGCCAATGACTTTGAAGGGATCAAATGGTTGGCACAAGGTACGATCTACCCGGACGTAATCGAGTCCGCGGGTGCCAAGACCGGTAAGGCGCACGTAATCAAGTCTCATCACAATGTTGGTGGATTACCCGATACGATGAAAATGAAACTGGTCGAACCTTTACGTGAATTGTTTAAAGATGAAGTGCGCCGTTTAGGTGTTCAACTCGGCTTGCCAAAAACGATGGTCTATCGGCATCCCTTCCCGGGTCCGGGGTTGGGTGTGCGAATTCTGGGTGAAGTAAAGAAAGAGTATGCTGATCTTCTACGTCTTGCAGATAACATCTTTATTGAAGAACTTCGTGCCAATGATCTCTATGACGATGTTAGCCAGGCCTTTGCTGTCTTCTTACCCGTCCGTTCAGTCGGTGTTATGGGTGATAGCCGAAAGTATGATTATGTTATCGCCTTACGTGCTGTAGAAACAATTGACTTTATGACCGCACACTGGGCAAAGCTTCCCTATGATTTTCTTGAGATGGTATCTAACAGGATCATCAATGAAGTCAGTGGTATATCACGCGTGACTTATGATATTTCCAGCAAACCACCAGCTACCATTGAATGGGAATAATCTAAAAATTGTATTTTTAGAGGCGCTCTAATGAGAGGGTAAATGTTAGGGTGTGTTTGTTGTACAGATGGATGATGCGATGACATTGGCTACTAAGCAAATTACCGGAGATGAATTTTGGATGGGCAAAGCACTTAATCTTGCCCAATATGCTGAATCAGCAGGAGAAGTCCCTGTTGGAGCTGTTCTTGTAATTAATGGTGAACGTTTTGCGGAAGGCTGGAATCAACCAATTAGTAAAAATGATCCGAGTGCTCATGCAGAGATTATAGCCTTACGTGCAGCAGGTCAGCTGTCAAACAATTATCGTTTAGTTGATCCAACGCTTTACGTCACGTTAGAGCCTTGTGT
>CAZCXC010000207.1:0-5474 GCA_964502505.1 uncultured Enterobacteriaceae bacterium | reverse complement strand
ATTGAAAATTGCTCACGATATACAGATGGATATGGTGCCAAGGGATTTTCCTTTGTTCGAGAATCATATGGGTATTGATCTGTATGCGTGCTTAATTCCGGCCAGGGGTGTTGGGGGTGATCTGTATGATGCGTTCAGTATTGATGATGAATCTATCTTTTTTACTGTGGGTGATGTCGCGGGTAAAGGTGTGCCAGCCGCCTTGATGATGGCAAGAACGGTGACTTTGATTCGTTCGCTTGCCAGGCAAATGACAGAACCAAATATGATATTGAAACAAGCAAGTAATGAATTATATAGAAATAATGAACAGTGTATGTTTGTTACTCTTATATGTGGTGTACTGAATAGGCATAGTGGAAAGATTAAGTATGCGAATGCCGGTCATGTATTTCCTGTCCTTGTGGATAAGGAAGGGAAAAGTACCCTTATCAAATCAGTTGTCAATATGCCATTGGCATTAACGGAAAATACCGAATATGAATCATTCGAATTGGAATTATCTCCGGGTAATAAATTAATCCTATATAGTGATGGTGTCACTGAAGCGTTTAATAGTGAACAAGAGCAATTTGGGGAAGAGAGCTTACTGCAGTCGACTTCACAAGAATCTATAAAAACAGCGAAATTATTAGTCGAGAAGATTGTATCGGATGTCAAGGCCCATGCTGGAGATGCAGGGCAATCTGATGATATGGTAGTCATGACTATGCAATGGTTGGATATGTCTGCTGTATCAGATGAAACTAAAAGTCAGTCAATAAAAGTCAGTAATAATCTAGAGGAATATCCTAGAGTAGTGGCTTCTTTATATGATTTTTGTCATGAGCATCATATAAAGAAAGAAACAAGGGGAAATTTGCAATTAATTCTTGAAGAATCAGTCACAAATGCTATGAAATATGCTTACCCTAAAAGGGTAGAAGGGTTCATTGAAGTTTTATTCAAAGCAGATAGTAAATGGTTCTCAATAACTTTGATCGATTGTGGTAAAGCATTTAATCCACTAAAGATAGATACTAGTTTAAAAGCGGAATCAGATGAAGAAGATATTATTGTTTCAAGGGAAAAAGGTGGTATGGGTATTATTATAATCAAGGAATATGCTGATAAAATTAAATATAATTACGTAGAGAGAAATAACCGTCTGGAAATGTTAGTCAGGATTACCTGAAATTCAAAATGAGGAAAGTACTATAATATTTTAACTTGCTTTCTATCAACTAGGGTAAGCCATTATAGGGTGTAAAAATGATGCCATGAGCGCTCAAAATTATTTTCGCCTTTGTCTATTTGTGCCACTGATAGTGCCCTTACCGTTTCTGGTATTTAAAGGGGATGAAGGTTTGTCGACAATGTTTATGGCCCAGTTGGTTTTTGGCATGCCTCCTTATGCTTTGTTCATCCTATTACCTTTTTTATTTCTCTTTGGAAAAATGTCCGAACGACAGATTGTCATGGGGGTAATTTTCTTTCCGATTGTTTATCCGTTGGTGTTTGGTCTGTTCTGGTCTATCGCGCCCCATTTTATCAGCTCTGTAGTCATCAGCCTCTCTAATACCTCACAATGGGTATTCACCGCGATCATGTTCCCGGCTGCGTATGCGATGCTGTTTCTGTCGGGCAATATAGTGCGCAAAATGATATCTGGGGAAATGAGCATACTGGAACAACGGGTGTCACCAGTATTATGTGCAGATATAAGGACCAATCATAAGACCAGTGATAAAGATCATGGTGAAATAGTTAAATATTTTAACGATTATCAAGAATCACTTGATCAGATTATCAATAAACATCGGGGGCAACGTACAAACCGTGCTGGTGATACTATCGTCATAGAATTTGCCAGTGTGACTAATACGATAATTTGTTGTTTGGCACTTCAACAAAAGTTTGAGGCGATAAGTAAAGAACATTCAGCTCAAGATGAATTCCATTTAGGTATGGGTATTCATCTGGGCGAAGTCAAGAGCAAGGGAAAAGATATACTTGGTCATGGGGTTACTGTGGCTACACGTCTTGAAGAACTGGCAGAGTCCGGAGAAATTTTTATATCAGGAACTGTCTATGACCACATCAAGAAAAAACTGGCCTTCAGTTACGATTATCTAGGTGAGAAGACATTAAATAAAAATAATGACCCTGTTCGGGTCTACCGGTTGAAGCTGGATGCAGCAGAAACAGAGAATGAAATAAAAAATGAAGTTGAACTGACTATCCCTGATAAGCCATCGATTGCCGTTTTACCGTTTGACAACTTGAGTGCCGATCCGGAACAGGAATATTTCAGTGACGGAATCAGTGAAGATATCTTGACTGACTTATCAAAATTATCCGGATTGTTCGTCATCTCAGGAAATACGACGTTTGCATATAAGGGTAAGTCCGTCAGTGCCCTACAAATTGGCCAGGATCTGGGAGTACGCTATGTTTTAGATGGGAGCGTACAAAAGGCAGGGGATAAGATTCGTATAACGGCACAGTTAATTGATGCTACTACCAATGATCAAATCTGGGCTGATCGATATGACCGAAAACTGGAAGACACATTTTCATTGCAAGATATGGTATCGAGAAAAATTGTTAATGCATTGAAATTAAATTTAACCAACATGGAAGAACAACGCCTGGGTCATATGGGCACAAACAATATAAATGCATGTGACTTATTTTTACAGGCACGAGAACAGTTTCATGCATACACACCTGAGGGAATAGATAAAGCGATTGAATTGGCTTCACAAGTAATTGAACTAGACCCGAATTACGCAGAAGCCTATGCACTTAAATCTAAGGCGATATTATTTAAATTATTTACAGGTATAAATATATCAGTGGATGAAACACTTATACCTGCAATGGAATTGGCTAGAAAAGCTGTTGTACTTGATGATTTACTCCCACTAGCACATGCGAGTCTGGCCTGGTCATCGATGTGGCATCGTGAGATTGATAAAGCTATTACTGAGATTGAGCGGGCCGTTGAACTTGATCCAAATGATGCTGATATTCTTATGTGGCGCTCGATGATACTGTCATCTGCAGGCAAGGGCAAGGAAGCACTTGAGATCATAGAAAAAGCCATGCGTATAAATCCTTGTTATCAAGTTGGTTATATTTTTTCTAAAGCCACTGCATATTTATCTCTTGGTCAGTATGAAGAAGCAAATTTTTATTACAATAAAGGTATAGAAAAATACCCGAACTTCATGCCAAATTATTTACTCAAACTGACTGCTTTATCATCGCTTGATAAATATGCCGAATTAATTACCACAAAAAAAGATATATTAAAAATTAACCCGGATTTCGAGATGTCTCCTATTTATGTATTCTTTAATGATCAGCATTTATATAAATTGCAAACAGACGCATTTACCAAGGCGGGACTTATTGATGATTTTGACTGGCTGAAAGTTATTGAATGAGATTAAGAATGAGAATGGTGAGTTGCCAGGAAATGATACCCACTTTCAAATTTATGTTTAATGCAATTTCATCCTAGGTTTCATTTTCCGTGTTAACAGATTTGCGATTGTCAGTAACCCGACCCTGACAAGACCATGAACAACGAGCTGGTGCATCTTATACAAAGATAGATATACAAAACGTGCGATAAGTCCTTCAATGAATATGTTACTGGATATTTTACCAGCAAGATTACCCATTAGATTACCAATTGTACTGTAACGACTCATATTTATAAGGGACCCGTAATCAACGTAGGTATATTCAGGCAATTCCTTATTTGCAAGCCGTCTTTTGATACTTTTAAAGAGCATTGTGGCCTGTTGATGTGCGGCCTGTGCACGTGGTGGTACCAATTGATCAGTGGCTGGCATTGGACAGGCTGCACAGTCTCCAAATGCAAAGATATTTTCATCGTTTGTTGTTTGTAATGTCCTTTTTACAACAAGTTGGTTACTGTGATTTGTTTCAAGGTCTGCAATGTCCTTTAAAAAATCCGGTGCTTTTACACCTGCTGCCCAAACTTTTATTTCAGCGGGAATAAACTCTCCATCAGCAGTGTAAAATCCCTCCGCTGTTGCTTTGTTGATTCGCTTACTTGTCAATAACTCTATATTGAGTGAAGCCAGTTGTTTTGCAACCTGATCAGTTAACCTGGCAGGTAATGCAGGCAGGATTTTATCCGCAGCTTCTAATATCGTAATCTTGATATCCTTAGCAAGATCAATTCTATCCAGTCCGAATTTAATGAATTGCCGTGCCGCATCATGCAGTTCAGCAGAGAGTTCTATACCTGTTGCACCAGCACCCGCTATTGCGATATGCAATTGCCCTTCTCGGAGTGGCCCTTCCTGTGTGTGTGCAGTATAGGCGGATTTCAGTAAATGCTGGTGAAATTTATCGGCATCCACGCGACGGTCCAGGAAATAGCAATGATCCTTTACACCTTCAATATTGAAATCATTGGTTACGCTGCCTACCGCTAAAATCAATGTGTCATATGGGAAATTTCTTCCGGGTATATATTCTTCTCCGTTTTCATCCAAAGCTGGTGCAGTATTAACGATGCGTTTCTCGCGATCAATCTTGTCAACTTTACCCAGGCGAAATTTATAGTGATGCCAATGAGCATGTGCGAGATAGCTGATTTCATCATCGTGAGAATTAAGGCTGCCTGCTGCGACCTCGTGCAACAGGGGTTTCCAAATATGTGTCAGGGTTGCCTCAATCAGTGTTATATCAGCCAGTTGTTTTTTGCCGAGTGACTTACCAAGTCGGGTAACGAGTTCAAGGCCGCCGGCTCCACCACCGATCACGACAATTTTATGAAGTGAATTATTGTTATTATTCTTCATGATGCAGATAATCTATATATAATGTGTAACAACGCGCTATCATAACTGATGCAATAATACTCACAAAGGATTACTGGTATAGATAGAGGTATTAAACAGATGGATGATAAAACCCAAATTGAACTCGAAGCGGCTGCATTTCGCCACCTGGTCCAACATTTACGTGAACATACCGAGGTCCAGAATATTGATTTAATGAATCTGGCAGGGTTTTGCCGAAATTGTTTGTCAAAATGGTATCGGTCAGCGGCAGAAGACAAAGGGATAGACATGGAATATGAAGAAGCAAGGGAAATTGTTTATGGCATGCCATACTCTGAATGGAAAGAGAAATTTCAGAAATAGCTATCAATAAATAGCTGATATTTTATAGCTTTTCTGTTCCAGTAGTTTTAGTAATCCCTTATCACCCGGTAAATGTAAATAATCACTAAATCGATGTTCATTAACTGAATGAATATTAGAAAGATAAATTATTTCTTAATTATTCTGATGCTTTTGGTTGGGTGCGGATCAGATGATGACGCACCTAATATAGGTGGCTTATACACTGATTTAGCAAAGGAGCAGGATCCAGACAGAAATCCAATCATCGTCATACCTGGTGTTTTAGGTTCAAAACTCATCGATACTGATACCGGGATCGTG
>CAZCXC010000206.1:0-3231 GCA_964502505.1 uncultured Enterobacteriaceae bacterium | reverse complement strand
AGACCGGGCAGAGAATTTAATGATCGTTGATTTATTACGTAACGACCTGGGTAAAACCTGCGCTAAAGGAAGTATTTCTGTACCCAAACTCTTTGCACTGGAGAGTTATGCAACAGTCCACCATCTGGTCAGCACGATAACTGGGCGTTTAGCACAGGATAGACACACTCTGGATCTATTACGCGGTTGTTTTCCGGGTGGTTCTATTACCGGCGCACCAAAACTTCGCTCGATGGAAATAATTGAAGAACTCGAACCGCATCGACGTAATATTTATTGTGGTGCGATAGGCTATGTCGGATTCGACCATAATATGGATAGTAATATTGCGATACGCACAATGGTTCATCATCAGAACAAAATGTATTGCTGGGCTGGTGGTGGCATCGTTGCTGATTCGAAAATGAAAGCAGAATATCAAGAATGTTTTTACAAGGTTTCTGCTTTATTACAGCTGATGGAAGTAAAAGAAATAAAGCATGTGGCCAGCTAAATATAAAGTAAAATGTGGGTAGTTAAACTGGGCGGCAGCCTGATGCAATCGCCCTATCTGCAAGATTGGTTAACAGCAATTGCGAAACTGGGGCAAGGCAAGGTCGTCATTGTTCCCGGTGGTGGTTTATTTGCTGATCAAGTCAGAATGGCACAAAGATGTTTGCAGTTTAATGACTTAACAGCTCACAAAATGGCTCTACGCGCCATGGAGCAATTTGGGCTGTTATTGCAAAGCATGGAACCATGCTTGATCCCTGCCAATTCAGAAACAGAAATTAATGATCTATTAATATCAAAACATATTCCGATCTGGTTCCCCTATAACATGGTGGCGGAGGATACAGAAATTCAGGCAAATTGGGATATCACCTCAGATAGTTTAGCTCTTTGGTTAACAGAGCAATTGAATTATAAAAATTTAATTTTAATTAAATCAACAATACCAAAAGATAATAATTATTCAGCTAAATATTTGTCACAAGAAGGATATTTGGATAAGGCGTTTGCAAATGCATTGGGTAAAAAAATAGTGAATCCTATATGGTTACCATACGATCAAATAAACTTATTTTCTTCATTATTGAATGAAGAGAATAGATTGCCAGAAATGCAAATATATTAATATACTCTGGATTTAGGATAACTCTTATTTCGAGTCAAAATGGCGTAATTAATTAAATCTGCTAGTTAATTGAAAGCTTTATTAATTTACGGCAGCCTCTCTTACCAAATTTTGTTTCAACTTTATCTAGAATCTGTTATCTGCTGATAACCTTTTTTGTTAAGCTCTTTGATAATCATTTTTAAGGCGCTATTGGACCAGTCATTTTGGATTCCATCACAGAGTGTTTCAATCAGAGTCTCTGACCATAATGGCCCAAAACCTGATTTATCCGTGGTATCGTCAGACTTGTCACAAGGTTGTTCAATCATAGTTTTACCTTGATTTCGATGAATTATCATCGGAATTATACAAAAATTCTTATCACTTAAAATGTGAACTACGTCACAAATTATTTAGAATATGAACTGTGTCACAATAAGTAGAGCAAAAGGGGGATGTTACTGTAAAAAATGCTATTTGATTTCGATGTAATAGCTTCTTTTTGACATTTATTTCGCCTTTTGGTGACGAGTGCACTGCTCTTTTGCACACACCACAAGTGGTACCGAGGTCCATGCGATCGCAGTATAAGTACATCCATGTACAAAACTTTTCTTTACAATAATTTAGACAAGACGTCCTGTTATGGAGCCGCTCAACTGCACGCACCCTCTCCGGGTATATATCCATGTGCGGATATCCATGAATCTGTTGACAGTCTCAGCATGATATAAGGGAAATAAAACAAACAAAGAAATTAAGGATGTTTTGTTGATGAAATCTACGTTGGATGATATTGCAAAGCAAACACCTACCATTAAGCGAATATTTTGGGATCACACTAAGGCGGGATTTTGAATATTAACTTTTTAAACAGTTACTAAAATTTATTCTCTTATATCTCGTCTATAAACTTCTCCTTTATAAAATTAACGATGTAATTGCACCAGCAATTCCTGATTGTTAACGGATATTCTCTTGACGAGGCCAGAGAAATCGTTGCTGAGTACTTTCATATCATGGATGCGGTACCATGTTCCTTTTTTTGAAATTCGTCCTTGCTTGATTAAGTCTTCTATCTCACTACGAGAGAATTCATCAAAATTTACTTTGGGTACTTTACGGACTGATTTAGTCAAGTGTGTTTTAATTTGGTAATGGTGTAAGACAGAGACTCATAGTTTTATATGAGCCCCTGTCTGGAATAAGAAAGCCTGGTATCCGGAAGAGGCTGGAGATACCAGGCAAGAGATCAGCATCCGGCTGATCTTTCCGCTAAGGCGGTCACGGTATAAACGATTCTTTATCAATCCCAATTCAATGCGCCTCCGGTTTGATATTCGGTTACGCGTGTTTCAAAAAAATTCTTTTCCTTACGTAAATTGGCTTGTTCATCTAACCAAGGCAGGGTAGCTTCGGCTCCAGGGAAGGGTTCTTCTTCCAGTCCTAATTGGCGTGCTCGACGGTTGGCAATGTAACAAAATTGCTTGATATGCAGATCTGCAGAGTAACCAAGAATTGGGTCTTTCAGGATGTAGGTCGTGTATTTGGTCTCTGCTTCATAGGCCTCTTCCCACATTTCCTTGATGGCCTTTGGATCCAGTGTCAGATTTTCTTCGAGCATTATTTGTTTGACGACACGGATACCAAACGAGGCATGCATGACTTCATCACGCATAATGTATTGCAACTGTTCTCCAGTTCCTTTCATCAAGCCGCGACGCTGCAGGGCAAAAATGGGGCTAAAACCGTTATAAAACCAGCAACCTTCAAAAATTGCAGCAAAGAACATGTAAGAAATTACAAAGTTATGCAGTTCATCGGGATCACGTAGATCAATGTCCGATCGCAATACGGAGTTTAGTCGGCGGTTAGCAACTGAAATTTTCTGGTGGATCTCAGGCACAACTCGGTAGCGGTTATAGATCTCACCTTGATCCAGACCAATGGTTTCAATGCAGTGCTGATAAGTCCAGGTATGCAGTGCTTCTTCATAAACCTGCCGTGCCTGATAGATTTGTAACTCGGGTGCTGTCATTTTTTCCATTACGGCCAAGCCGATATTACGCATGGCTAAAATGTCAGACGTTGTCAGGTAAGACAGTACGTTCTCATAAACATGTTTTTCTTCA
>CAZCXC010000205.1:0-9263 GCA_964502505.1 uncultured Enterobacteriaceae bacterium | reverse complement strand
GGTGTTGAATGTTCTGCGCTCTTGGGTCGTATGCCTTCCGCTGTGGGTTATCAGCCGACACTGGCTGAAGAAATGGGTAAGTTGCAAGAGCGAATTACATCAACCAAGACCGGGTCAATTACATCAATTCAGGCTGTTTACGTACCTGCTGATGACTTGACTGATCCATCACCAGCGACAACCTTTGCGCATTTAGATGCAACTGTGGTGTTGTCACGACAGATTGCCGAATTAGGTATTTATCCTGCCGTTGATCCTTTGGATTCTACCAGTCGTCAATTAGACCCTCTGGTTGTTGGGCAGGAACATTATGATACAGCACGTGATACACAGAACTCTTTACAGCGTTATAAAGAGCTGCGTGACATCATTGCGATTCTTGGTATGGACGAGTTATCTGAAGAAGACAAGCTTGTCGTGACCCGTGCCCGTAAGATCCAACGCTTTTTGTCACAGCCATTCAGTGTAGCTGAAGTTTTTACTGGTAGTCCTGGTAAGTACGTTTCGTTGAAAGATACGATTAAAGGATTCCGTGGCATTGTTGATGGTGAATATGACAATTTACCGGAGCAGGCTTTTTACATGGTTGGTACTATTGAGGAAGCGGTTGAAAAAGCCAAGACTCTTTAAAATTTTAATGGGTACTTCAGAAAATAGAATTATTTTTGTGAGAGCAAGGAAGCACCGCGCACAGACAAAATCGTCGGGAACGATTTTGAACAGCCGCAGGCTGGCCCGAAGGGAGAGCCACAGGGAAGTGGCGAGTAGCCGCAATGTATATATAATACATGAGGATTTGAGCACGGCGCTGACGCCGCTATCGCGAAAAAAAGCATTTTCTGAAGTACCCAAGTAAGGTAATTTGAGAATGGCAATGACAATACATGTTGATATCGTAAGTGCAGAGCAGGAAATATTTTCTGGTCTGGCTGAAATGGTTTTTGCCCCAGCGATCATGGGTGAGATGGGCATTGCACCACGCCATACTCCTTTAATTACACAATTGGCACCAGGTGAAGTTCGCTTAAAACTACCTGATGGTGAAGAACAATCTTTTTATGTTTCAGGTGGCATGTTGGAAGTACAGCCTCATGTGGTCACTGTTTTATCTGATACTGCAATGCGTGCTGAAGACCTGGATGAAGCGGCCGTTTTGAAAGCCAAAGAAGAAGCAGAAAAACAACTGCATGATCGTGAAGCAGAAATGGATTATGCAACTGCTTTAGCGCAGCATGCCGAAGTTGCAGCCCAACTACAAGCAATACAACGACTACGTAAACGTACTGGTCGTTCCTAGTGCTTTAAAAATGCAGCGTAAGTTTGTCTTATACGCTTCATGAAATACAAGGCACGGTTTAATTCTTATTTATGCCCCCCGAAACTTATGTTGCTTTGCTTTATCGTTTAACATATGAATATGAAATTAAGCATAATCATCCTTGCAGCGGGACAAGGTACCCGCATGAAATCTGAGATACCTAAGGTCTTGCATTATCTGGCAGGAAAACCTCTGCTTGAACATGTCTATAACGCAGCCAGTCAACTGGAGCATAGTGATATTCATGTGGTCTGTGGATACGGCGGCGATCAGGTAAAAACTAAAATGAGCCACCTTGAAGTTAACTGGGTAGAACAAGCAGCGCAATTAGGCACGGGACATGCGGTGAAGCTGGTTATGCCAGATGTAGCAGAAGATAATCTGGTTTTAATTCTCTACGGTGATATTCCATTGATCACAACAGAGACATTAAAACAACTAGTCGATGCTGCAAAAGACACAGGCTTTAGTTTACTGACATCATTTCTTGATCCCCCAACTGGTTATGGGCGAATTGTCCGTGATGACACTGGAAAACTTTTGCAGATTGTAGAAGAGAAAGATGCGACGGATGAGCAACGAAGGATAAATGAAATAAATACAGGCATGATGGTAGTGTCAGCAAATAAATTAAAATGTTGGGTTGATGCGCTAAAAGATGAAAATGCACAGAATGAATTTTATTTGACTAATGTTATCGAGATGGCTGTTAAAGAGGGTGTTTCGATATCAACATCAACTCCCAATTCATCTATAGAAGTACATGGTATTAACGATCGTCTACAACTTTCTGAGATGGAACGTTATTATCAACTTGTTCAAACACATCATCTTATGCGGCAAGGCATTACCTTGCTTGATCCGGCGCGTTTTGATTTAAGAGGTGAGCTTGAAATGGGCCAAGATATTTTGATTGATATAAATGTCTTGCTAGAAGGACGGTTGAAGATAGGTAGTAATGTATCAATTGGTGCCAATTGTGTGATTAAGGACAGTATCATTGGTGATAACGTTGAAATATTACCAAATAGTATTATCGAAAACGCTATTATTGGTAATGCCTGTCGTGTTGGTCCATTTTCTCGTATACGACCTGATACTGTATTAGATGAAAATGTTCATGTTGGCAATTTTGTAGAAATTAAAAATTCTATGGTGGGTGAAGGAAGCAAAATAAATCACCTAAGTTACATGGGTGATTGTGAAATAGGAAAAGAAGTAAACGTAGGTGCAGGAACGATCACATGTAACTACGATGGCGCTAGTAAACATAAGACCATAATTGAAGATAATGTTTTTATTGGATCGGATACTCAATTAGTTGCACCAGTTATAGTAAAGGCAGGAGCCACAATTGCAGCAGGCACTACCGTTACAAAAGATGTTGATTCAGATGTGCTCGCAATCAGTAGAGTTGAACAAAAAACCATTAGTAGCTGGAGACGGCCAAAAAAATAAATGAAAGTAGGTTATTATCAATTCAGACCTTTGTTTGGAAAAGTTGATAAAAATACGAATAAGGTCATCAAAACACTCGAGAAAGTTAAAGCTGATTTAATTGTTTTACCTGAACTTGCTTTCACTGGTTATTATTTCAAAAATCGGAATGAAGTTAAAACACTGGCAGAAAACCCGAAAAAATCACCAATAGTTGATGCACTAGCAGCGCTTTGCAAAAAGAAAAAAATGCATTTGGTGACAGGATTCACTGAGAAAGCAAGAGATAAATATTTTAACAGTGCATTATTAATTGGTCCCAAGGGGTTGAAACACGTATATCGAAAAATTCATTTGTTTAATGAAGAAACTAAATGGTTTGATGCAGGTGATATTCCGCTACAGGTAAACAAAGTTAAAAATGCGAATATTGGGATTATGGTTTGCTTTGACTGGGCCTTTCCTGAAGTTACAAGAGCACTCGCCCTGGAAGGGGCAGATATAATCTGTCATCCATCAAACCTAGTTTTATCGTATTGTCAGGAAGCTATGTTGACGCGCTGCCTGGAAAATAAAGTGTATGCCATTACAACTAATCGTTTTGGTTATGACAAGCGACCGCATGGTAGCCTTAGATTCACAGGTAAGAGCCAGATCGTGGCACCAGGTGGTACCTTGATTAATCGTTCATATTCGCAACGAGAGGATTTGTTTATTATGGATATTGATCCTAAGTTTGCAAGAGATAAGAGCATTACACCATTGAATGAATTGCTGCGAGATCGGCGGCCAAAATTCTACAAGGCGCTTTATAAAATAAAAGGGAATCAATAATGATGTTTGCAACGGCAGATTTATATGATGAATATGGTGAAGATCTGCAGATAGCCAAGCCAATATTTAATGACTATGGAGGTAAGAAAATATTTTCTGGTCCGACATCAACAGTAAAAGTATTTGAAGACAATTCACTTGTGCGTGCTGCACTTGAAGAACCTGGTGAGGGCAGGGTATTGGTAGTCGATGGAGGTGCGTCATTACGTTGTGCGCTTGTTGGTGATAAATTGGCTGAGTTGGGAAAAGATAATGGCTGGGAAGGTATTATTGTCTGTGGATGTATTCGTGATTCTGATGTTATAGCTACTATTCAGATAGGTATAAAAGCGCTCAATACTAATCCACGCAAAAGTGTTAAAAAAGGTGTAGGTGAAAGAAATATCCCGGTGTGCTTTGCTGATGTGACATTTAAACCAGGTGAATATGTCTACGCAGATTTAGATGGTATTGTCATTTCTGATAGTAAGATTGTGTAAAATGTCACATAATTTTTAACATTTCTAGGCTAGAATGTAGGTTATATAGAACTTAATTTAATAGTAGTCGTGAGGTGAAAAGGATGAAAAATATCAAATATGTTCTGGTGTTGATTATGACATTAACGCTCAGTCAACAAACCATAGCTGAATGTAATAATCAGGAGACAAGCGGTGGTGAGATTCTAGGCACACTGGCAGGTGCCGCAATAGGCGGACTTGTGGGTTCACAATTTGGTGGTGGCACGGGGAACAAAGTAGCCATCGGGGCAGGTGTCGTGGCCGGTGGTTTTCTGGGCAACAAAATTGGGAAATCAATGAGTTGTCAGGATCAGCAATACCACCAGGAGACCACTCAAAATACACTGGAGACGAAACCTACCGGTACAACCTCAACCTGGACAAATCCGGATACTGGTCATTCAGGTGAAGTTACCCCAACAAAAACCTATACAGCAAACGATGGGACACCCTGTCGAGAATTTACCCAAACGATCTATGTCGATGGAGAATATGAAGAGATACAAGGAACGGCTTGTCGACAGAATGATGGGTCTTGGAAACCAGTCGGTTGATATGGTTACTCAATTGTTGATAAAAAACCCGCTAAATGCGGGTTTTTTTTAATTGTTATTATTAATTAAATTAAAACAAGTAAATTATCTGTCCTATTTAGAGGAGACAAATAAAATGAGAAAATACACCTGCGTCCTTCTGTTTATGTGTATATCCATGGAGGTGTTGGCAGGAATGTGACTATTAATAAAAAGGTTGATCTCAAGTGTGGAAGATGTTGGAAACAGGATGTCTGCATATTCCAGAAGAAAAATTTATAGTACACAGATTATGTTTTTTTTACTTTTTGTCCCCCTTTGCTCATGAGTACGTGTATTTCTTCTCGTTTCCTTTCTTGCTCCAGATTATGTAGTTGTGTTTTGAATGCATGAATTTTATTGATCGAAACAAGACCTATTTGGTGGATTATGCCCAACCCGATAAGGACGATAAGTGCTATATAAATATATTCTGTCCCATTTTGGTACGCGATAAATAGTACCGCTGCCCATGCGATTATTAGTGTCCAGTCCAATGATTGGATAATCAATATTTTAATTTTTAATTGTTTTTCGTTCATTGATGTACAGTATAAGGCTATGAATTAATATTTAATAGTGTAGGGATTATATTAATCAATGTTATTGGATTAGGGAAGGACTAGTTTTTTTAGTGTGAAATACCACCATTTACTCGGGTAAGGATTAAAGCTGTATTTATCTCATTTGGGCTTGTAACAGCATGCGGTTTGAATGTTGCACCGGGGGTAATGCCCTCAAAATTTGACCATAATTCCAGACCAAAAATCATCGCTACTACCCATTTTTATGCTATGTTCAATTATCAGTAATAACATGTTGTCTTTATAATCATCTGAATGTATGGGGGAATAATATGACTAGAACACTTTCATTTCTGTATGGTGTTTTTGCATATTTGTTAGGTTTATTATCTCTTATATATGCATTCGGGTTTTTAATTAATTTTGCTGTACCGAAGTCAATAGATTCCGGCGATACCAGTGATTTTGTCCCTTCTTTAGTTATTAATCTTTTATTATTAAGTGTTTTTGCAGTACAGCACAGTGTTATGGCACGACCTGCATTTAAGCGATGGTGGACGCAATTTGTTCCAGAGCATTTAGAACGGAGTACCTATGTATTGTTAACTGGTCTTGTTTTACTTTTGCTTTATTGGCAATGGCGCCCGATGACAGATGACATATGGCATGTTGAAAATAATATGGGTGTTATTTTTCTATATGGCCTATTTGGTCTGGGCTGGATCATTCTGTTCTTATCAACATTTATGATAAGCCATACAGATCTATTTGGTTTACGTCAGGTATATCTAAATTTAAAAACCAAAGATTATTCAACTTTGGAATTTAAAATTCGAGGGTTATACAAATTTGTACGTCATCCAATAATGACCGGTATTATTATTGCTTTTTGGGCGACACCTAATATGACTGTTGGCCATCTCTTGTTCGCGGCTGTTACAACAGCCTATATTTTAGTTGCGTTGCAATTCGAAGAACATGATTTAATCAATACTTTTGGTGATGTTTATATGAATTATAAAAGACAGGTGTCTATGCTTATACCATTTAAGCTTAAAAAAAATAATTAAATTTCTCTAAGTACATATTCAGCATTATTTATTGTCTTATCAATGTCACTGTCATCATGTGCACTTGATACGAATCCAGCCTCAAAAGGTGATGGTGCCAGGTAAATGCCTTTGTTTAGCATGCCGTGGAAAAATTTTTTAAATTTATTTTGATCACATTTCATGACTTGGTCATAAGACGTTATTTTTTTGTCTCCACTGAAAAAGTAACCAAACATTCCACCTACTTGATTCGTTGTAAAGGGTATGCCAGTTTTATCAGCGCAGTATTTTAAGCCATCAACTAATTCCTTTGTTTTATTTGAAAGTTTATCGAAAAAGCCGGGTTCTGAAATCAGGTTAAGTGTGGTTAAACCGGCACTCAGAGTCACTGGGTTGCCCGATAAAGTGCCAGCCTGGTAAACAGGACCATCAGGTGCAATATAATCCATGATTTCCGCCTTGCCACCAAAGGCTCCCACAGGCATGCCACCACCGATTACTTTTCCTAATACTGTTAAATCTGGTGTGATGTTATAGATCGATTGTGCGCCACCTAGTGCGACGCGGAAGCCGGACATTACTTCATCAAAAATCAATATACTTTCATATTTGGTGCAGAAATTACGTAACGTATCAAGAAAGTTTTGTGTAGCGGGTATGCAATTCATATTGCCTGCAATTGGCTCAACAATAATCGCAGCTATTTGGTCACCAACTTCATCGAATACCTGCTCCACTTGTGACTGTACGTTAAAGCCTGTTGTAATAGTATGTTGAGCCAGATCAGTAGGGACGCCAGGTGAAGTCGGTACCCCAAGTGTTAAAGCCCCAGAACCAGCTTTGACCAGTAATGAATCGGCATGACCGTGATAACAACCTTCGAATTTTATTATCTTATCGCGACTGGTAAACCCTCGTGCTAACCTGATAGCACTCATTGCGGCTTCAGTGCCGGAACTCACCATGCGTACTTTTTCTATGGATGGCACCAATTCGCAAATTTTATCTGCCATCTCTGTTTCGATTTCAGTAGGGGCGCCAAAACTTAAACTATTCTCAGCAATTTTCTGCACCGCTTTAATTACCTCAGGATGCGCATGGCCCAGAATCATCGGTCCCCAAGAACCGACATAGTCTATATATTTCTTACCATCAGTATCATAGAGATAAGGACCTTTAGCTTTTTTGAAAAAAACAGGAGTGCCTGTCACTGATTTAAATGCTCTTACCGGTGAATTAACACCACCTGGTATATGTTGCTTTGCAGCTGCGAATAAATTTTTAGTCATAATGCATTAATTACTATTAAATAAATTTAAATACGCTTTTGTAACATTTGTTGTGTCGGTCGGAGAATATAGTCCGATAATTACTGCTAAGAAATCTGCTCCTGCATCCACTAAGACTTTGCCATTTTCCGGAGTTATGCCCCCTATCGCAACTATGGGTAATTTTAATTCAGATTTTGCCTGGCTTATTAAGTTTATCTTGGCTCTTTTAGCATCAGGCTTTGTTTGCGAATAATAAAAAGAACCAAAAGCAATGTAATCAGCACCTATTTCCTGTGCTTTAATTGCGCGGTCAAGATTGTTATAGCATGAAATACCCACGATAACGTTACCAAGTATGTCCCGAACAGTATTTATATCTGCATCATGTACACCTAAATGGATGCCATCTGCTTTTATCTCTTTTGCGAGTGAAATATCATCATTTATGATGAAAGTGACATTAAAATTTTTACAGAGTATGTTTAATTCTTCTGCCAGTTTTTTTTTCTCTTCTTGATCTGTCGTCTTATTACGATATTGTAAAATTACTGCACCTGCATTTAGTATTTCTTCAGTTTTTTCCAATAATTCAATGGCAGAGTTGTTTTCACAATCTGTAATGGCATAGAGACCCCGATCAGGTAGAACATTCATATAATTTGACCATCTTTAATACGCCATCCGATGCGATCAGGTATTTTTTTACCTGATTTAATTTGCATAGCATTATATAAACAAGCCCATGTAAAGCGTAATGAACTATCAACAGCTTGATTTACATCTATACCAAGTGCCAGATATGCTGCGATAGATGATGAGAGTGTACAACCGCTACCATGATAGTCATTTGGTAGTCTTTCAAATTCAAAAGATATTGGCGGGTCGTTTATAGAATATAAGGTGTTTATGACCAGTTTAGTATCTTCATGCGTGCCGGTGATGAGAACATATTTACAACCAAATAAAAGAAGTTTCTCAGCGGCGATATTCAGGTCATCTGTTTTTGTCAGTATGCGAGCTTCAATACTATTAGGAGTAATGAGAGTTGATATCGGTACTAACATTTCTGTAATTTTTTGACATACATCTTCATTAGCCAGTATGTAGTCTGATCCAGAACGAATAATTGGATCGAGTACAATAGGAATATTTTTATCTGATAATTCAGCACAAATCACATCAATTAACCTGGTATCACCTATCATACCAATCTTGCATGCATCAATTTCCATATCATCCAGGATTAATTGAATTTGTTTCTGAAAGGGATCCGGGTTTTGTGGAACTATCTCGCTAATCTCTTTTGTATTTTGTGCCGTTAGTGAAGTGATTACTGATGCAGAGTGACAGCCAACACTGGCAATGCTTTCAATATCCGCCTGAATACCTGCTCCGCCTGAAGGATCATGCCCGGAAATCACAAGTACAATAGGTTTTTTAAGATTGATATTGCTCATAAGGAAGGTATTCTACACAGGCTATTTTAATACGAGAACAAGTCGGGAGTTTAAAATAATAATGAAGCAGTATATGTGTGTAATTTGTGGATTTATTTATGATGAAGCAAAAGGCTGGCCTGAGGATGGCATAAAACCAGGAACTAAGTGGGATGATGTTCCACCCAATTGGGTGTGTCCGGAATGTGGTGCGCGTAAAGAGGATTTCGAGATGATTGAGGTTTGATGATTTTACCTAAGGGTACCTCTAAGAATAGTAATTTTTTCGTGACTGGTTTTTGCTCCTGCAAAACCGGCA
>CAZCXC010000204.1:0-2240 GCA_964502505.1 uncultured Enterobacteriaceae bacterium | reverse complement strand
CTTCATCTTTTAAAGTTTCATGTAAATTAAATAGATCATACTTGTTTTTCATTTGTTATATTTGCTAGACCAATAAAAATCATACATAAAACAATTGACATCATGAACGATGAATAAAATGCTTTGGCAATATTAGGTATAATTGCAATAAAAGCACCTAAAAACCAAGGATATGCAGACAGCTTTGACAAAGCACTATGACCTGATAGTAATCTAAATATATAAATAATCATAACAATAATACATATTAAGCCAATCAATCCTGTCTCTGCCGTAATCTCAAGTAACACAAAATGGGGATGAGTAGATGCATTTGGAAAATTCATATTATATATTCCGGCATCGGGACTGTAATCCTTATAAACATATCGGAACCCCCGGGGACCAACACCATTAATCCAATGATTGACCGAGATATGGGCGGCGGCATCCCAAAGAGAAAACCTACTACTACTTATTTTATCAAGCATTTTTATATCAGAATCAAATATATTTAATAAGGTATCCTGTCTGCTAGGCTGTATCAATGATAATCCTGTAGCTATTGATATAGTAATAACAGATACAATGATTATTTTCTTCCAACTCAACACTTTTGTTGTGGATATGATGTAATAAAACCAACCAACAATACCAATTACCATCATGATTAGAGCATTTCTACTCCCAGATAAGATAATTACAGCAATATGAATGGATGCAATAACACTGACTGTTGTTAGATTCAAATATCCTCGTGCACGGTTTCTCAACTCTTCTAATATAACCGGAAGAAAAATAGCGATTACGATACCAATTGTAAATTTCGGATGAAAAATACCTGTCAATCGTGTCGGTCTCAGATAAGGATTACCTAAAATATTTACACCAAATATAAGTTGCAGTAATGCATCAAAACACCAACATGATGTAATGACCAACAAGGCTAAGCTTAGTTTATTCCTTGTTTTTCCTGTATCCAGGAATATAAGCATAAAAAAACCAACAAATATAAAAGGTAAAACTGAAATAACTGTTTTGAATGAATGCTTAAAATTAGCCGCATCAATCAATGAAAATAACATTGGTAACCATATGAGTGAAAAAATAAAAATCAATGACCTATAATGATCATTATTCCAGAAGACAGAATATATTTTATCTTGATAAATATAATACAGGCCGAAAAGAGACATTAAGGCTAAGGGAGCAAAAAGCAACGACCCAAATGGCAAAAAGAAAAATACAGCTGCAGGTAATAGCCAAGCGATCAGGTTTTTATTATTTACTCTTGTATCCCGCATCTAATGTAGTTTAGACTGATGCTTTTTCAATTACATCTCTAACAACTTGATAAATATATTCAATATTATTCTTAGATAGAGTTGGATCTATTTGATACATAACAAAATTTCTGGTATCAAGCTTCTCTAGCGTTCTAATAATGTTTTTCAAACAGTTTCAGTCAGAACAGGTTCAGGGATAGCTACGATAAAAGCAACTATTACATAGAGAAAGCGTGTATGTACAGTAGTGATTTCAGTTCCTAAATTAACTACCATATCTTGTCATTTTTTACCTATAATCTTCATGTCATTTAAGGTAAAAAAATTTTCAAAAAACTGAAGAATGGTATAGAGATTGAAGATTCCTAACAAATCATTTAAGCGTGTACTTGTGTACGCTAACCACCACTCGACTCATCAAATCAATCAATAGACTTTTTTAAAGGACCTTTCTATGAATATTTTTATATTGAGTACAGGTAGATGTGGATCGGTTACATTTATCAAAGCTTGTGCCCATATTCAAAATTTTACCTCCGCCCACGAATCTAATAAAGGAATACTGGGGTGTAAACGCTTAGATTATCCAGATGATCATATAGAATCGGATAACAGACTATCGTGGTTTTTGGGTCGTTTGGAGCAAAAATACGGAGATAGTGCTTTTTATGTGCCCCTAAAAAGAGATCAAATGGAAACAGCAATCAGTTATTCTAAACGGTTTACTGCAGAATTCATTATCCATGCATACTCAAGAGGCGTTTATATTGGGCTGCCGAACAATACAAATGATCTTGAAATATGTCTAGACTATTGCAATACGGTAAATGCAAATATTGAAGCTTCTCTTCAAAACAAGAGGAATAAAATGATCTTCACCCTAGAAAACGCACGTGAGGATTTTCAAGTATTTTGGAAATTGATTGGAGCAAAAGGCGAGCTGTCTGCTGCTATTGCTGAATGGGACATAACCTA
>CAZCXC010000203.1:0-1647 GCA_964502505.1 uncultured Enterobacteriaceae bacterium | reverse complement strand
AGATATCATCTGTTGCAATAATGATCTCGGGATGTTCTAACAAAACTTCTGCAAGAACAGATAATTCATCCGGGCTATAACAAACTCCTGTTGGATTTGAAGGACTGTTTAATATTAATAACCGGGTTTTATTACTGATGGCACCCAAAAGTTGTGCTTTATTAATTTTGAAATTCTGTTTTATATTGGTTTTGATAATTACCGGTTCAGCGCCAGCCAGTCTTGTCATATCAGGATAGGAGACCCAGTACGGTGCCAAAATAATGACCTCATCCCCGGGATTTAACAGGGCTTGCATCATATTATAAAGACTATGCTTGCAACCACAGGAGGCAAGAACCTGTTGTTCACTGTATTCCAGGTTATTTTCGCGTTTAAATTTATTGATGATGGCCTGTTTCAGATCGGCTGTGCCACCTACCGGTGTATATTTTGTAAAGCCGTCTTGTATTGCCTTAACAGCTGCTTCCTTTATATGTTCCGGTGTGTCGAAATCAGGCTCTCCGGCACCTAAACCAATAATATCTTTACCTTCCGCACGTAATTTGGCTGCCCGTGCTGTTACGGCCAATGTTGGGGATGGTTTGATGCTTGCTGCCCTTTCTGCAATCTTTATGTCCAATTCAGTTTCCTCTAGTACAATCATGAATCAAAGGGCATGTAATATACTTGATCCTACAGCTGCACTAAATACCTATGACAAAAGAATTTCGACTTAAAGCCGATTATAAACCAGCCGGGGACCAGCCCGATGCAATCAAGTTGTTGACGGAAGGATTGAATGATGGTCTTGCGCACCAAACTTTGCTCGGTGTTACCGGTTCCGGTAAGACCTTTACTATTGCTAATGTTATTCAACAATTGCAACGGCCAACGCTTATTTTAGCACCTAACAAAACATTGGCAGCCCAGCTATATGGGGAGATGCGAGAATATTTCCCGGAAAATGCGGTGGAATATTTTGTTTCTTATTATGACTATTACCAACCAGAAGCCTATGTTCCGGCCAGCGATACATATATTGAAAAAGATGCCTCTATAAATGAGCACATTGAACAAATGCGTCTATCGGCGACTAAAGCCCTGTTGGAACGTCCAGATACAATTTTAGTTGCTACGGTTTCAGCAATTTATGGCTTGGGTGATCCGCAATCCTATTTGAAGATGGTCATGCATCTCGATCAGGGTGACCAGGTTGACCAACGCTATTTATTGCGTCGCCTTGCTGAGATGCAATACAAACGCAATGACATTGAATTGCATCGTGGTACTTATCGAGTGCGTGGCGAAATCATCGATATCTTTCCGGCAGAATCGGAACGTGAAGCTATACGCGTTGAACTTTTTGATGATGAAATAGAATCATTGGCATGGTTTGATCCGCTTACGGGTGAATTATTACGCCGAATACCCCGCATCACAATCCATCCAAAGTCCCACTATGTCACTCAACGTCAGGTATTACTTGATGCAGTTGATGCAATCAAAATTGAACTCAAGGAAAGGCTTGCACAATTAACAAGTATTAACAAATTGGTTGAAGCACAACGTTTGGAACAGCGTACAAAATTTGATATCGAGATGATTATAGAGATTGGTTACTGTTCCGGGATTGAAAATTATTCACGCTATCTTTCAGGACGGCGG
>CAZCXC010000202.1:0-5593 GCA_964502505.1 uncultured Enterobacteriaceae bacterium | reverse complement strand
TAAACCCCGTACAAACAGCCTGAATATCAAAAGCCCCACAACCATGTATATCAAGACGTTGTTGTAACAAGCATGCTGTGCTTGGAAAAACCATATCCGGGGTGGTTGTTGCAACAATGATTAAATCAATTTCTTCAGGGGTCACTTCGGCTGCCGCCATTGCCTTACGTGCAGCATGTTCTGCCAGATCACATGTCGTTTCACCCTGTGCTGCAATATGTCGTTTGATTATACCTGTACGTGTTCTAATCCATTCATCTGAGGTATCGACCATTTGCTCCAATTCAGCATTAGTCAAAATACGTTCGGGTAGATATCCTCCGGTGCCAGTAATCCGTGAATAAATCAATTTTTTTACCTTTCAATTAGCAACTTTTCTAATTCTTCGCTGATTCGTCGGGGTATATTTTTCTCAACCTCAACGATTGCTTCTTCGATGGCATTTGCAAATGCAACTTTATCTGCAATGCCGTGACTTTTAATCACAATGCCACGTAACCCTAATAAACTTGCTCCATTATATCGGCGTGGATCAATTTTACGATTAATTGCTTTAAGGATGGGCATTGAAACTAATGCGGCAAAACGCCCATAAAGTGAACCATTGAATTCTTCCATCGCATAATATTTTAAAAATTTCGCAATCCCTTCACTCGCTTTTATTGCTATATTTCCTGCAAAGCCGTCACAGACAATGACGTCAACCTTGCCGGTATAAATATCTGTTCCTTCTACAAAGCCTATATAATTTAAATGACTTTGTGATAGTAGTGCTGCAGCCTGTTTTACCCTGTCATTCCCTTTCATTTCTTCAGAACCAACGTTCAACAAAGCGATAGTTGGGTTTATTTTATTATTTACTGCACTGGTTAATTCCGCACCCATCACTGCAAATTGAAATAATTGCTCTGAGCTTGAATCAACATTAGCGCCCAAATCGAGCACATGAGCATGTTCATAAATACCTGGCATCGTGGCACAGATTGCTGGTCTGTCAATTCCTGGCAGCATCTTTAATACAAATCTTGAAGTGGCCATTAAGGCCCCAGTATTACCTGCACTCACACACGCCTGGGCATCTTCACTTTTTACTAATTCAATGGCTATGCGCATAGAAGAATCTTTTTTATTACGCATGGCCATTGAGAGTGAATCGTGCATTTCCACTATTTCAGAAGCATGATGAATACGAACTCGACTATTTACTGAAGTATTATGCTTGGATAATATTCGCGTTAAAGTATCTTCTTGACCAACGAGAATGAGGTGTAAGTTTTTATGTTTTTCCAACGTGTAGAGTGCTGCAGGCACGATCGCTTCTGGACCACAATCGCCACCCATAGCATCTAATGCAATGGTGAGTTCCAAAATTATCTCTTTCTATTAGAATCGCTTACTGACATAGCATATACAAAATAGATTAGGTGTCGGTATTTAAACCACATCCAATAATGTATAAGCTTTAATCTATAATTTCATCATTAGCTATTACTTTACGCCCTCGGTAGTATCCATCAGCACTTACATGATGGCGTCTATGTATTTCACCCGTATTTGGCTCAATAGAAAGCGTAGATTCAGTTAACGCATCATGTGAACGTCGCATATTGCGCCGCGAGCTAGATTTTTTTGATTTTTGTACTGCCATTGGTAGTTATCTCCTGTATTAATTACGTATTTTCTTTTTAAGTTTCTCTAATTCAGTAAATGGTTTATTTTTTTCAACAATCAAATTTTCATCCAGTTGATTAGTTTCCGAACATTTTTCCTTATCATGTAGTGCTGCTATCGGTAAAACTAACAGTAACTCATCTTCAATTAATTCCAATAAAGAAACTGAATTATCCACCAACAATAACGGTTCATAATCAGGTGGTAGTAGCTCAGCTTCATTTTTACTGCTTACTATTCCCAATTTTAATGGGCTATTTACCTGCAGATCCAACCCTCCTAGGCAGCGTTGGCAAACGATCATTAACTGCGACTCTATTTGGCCAATAATAAAAAAAACTCCATTTTCTTTATCACGACCAAATTCAAGCTTAAAAAAAACCTGACCTTTATCTTCATACAGTAGTGCGCTCAGGCGTCGCATGGCGACGATCTCAAATTGCCCGGCAAGCTGCCTATCTGCCTTGGCAAAGCGCAATGGGTCAATAAATTGCGGCAGGTCGAGTGGCATCAGGCGGCCAAGTTTATCCATACACCCCAGTCGTGTCAAAAAAATACTTATTTTGTCAATTTAAATTATTGACTTTAATGGCATTTATTGGTTTTAATCACATGCTTTTTGACTACCTTTGAAAGGTATAAATATAATCAAAACACGAACAATCATTCTGGCTTCTTCTTCACCCTATCGGCGTATGTTAATACAACGTCTTGGTATGGCATTTAAGTATGAATCCCCTGATGTTGATGAATCAGCCAATTTGGATGAAAAACCAGATCATTTAGTACAGAGACTTGCAGAGATGAAAGCTAACTGTATTGCTTCTCAGCATGAAGACGCAATAGTTGTGGGTTCAGATCAAATCGCAACACATGGGCAGATCGTATTAAGCAAGCCAGGTAATTATGAAAACGCAAAGGCGCAACTAAGCATGCTCAGTGGTCAAAAAGTAACATTCTTTACTGGCTTATGTGTAGTAAATACTGTAGCAAACACAGTACAGACGGACTGTATTGAATATATTGTATATTTCCGTAGATTAGATCAGCAAGAAATTGAAAACTATCTCAAAAAAGAACAACCATATGATTGTGTTGGCAGTTTCAAATCTGAGGCGCTGGGTATTTCTTTAGTAAACAGGATGGAAGGAGATGATCCAACAGCATTAATAGGCCTGCCACTTATCCGGCTTTGCGAAATGTTAAGGCGTGAAGGTGTGTTATTACCGTAAGGGGTTTGTATAACGGAATATGCTGCACGAAATAATAGATACGAAAAACTAGCGGAGTTCAAATTGTGAACTTAGTGTTCTTACAATAGTGGCTCCTAATTGCTTGGCAAATCTATCAAGATAGTTATCACGATGAGTGAAATCAATAATATCTTCAACCCCGATGATTTCCCGGGCGACATAACCTGCGCTTCCTAAGCCATCTATTAAACCAAGTTCTAGTGATTGCTTGCCGGTCCAGATTAACCCGGAAAATATTTTTTCATCGTCTTGTAGTCGATCACCTCGGCCAGCTTTCACAACATCAATAAATTGTTGATAAACTTGTTCCAGCAATAGGTCCACATGCTCAACTTCATCTATTTTTAATGGTGAGAAAGGATCAAGAAACCCTTTGTTTTTACCCGCATGCATTAAACGTCGTTCAATCCCGAGCTTTTCAATAGTATCGACAAAACCAAAGCCAGACATAATGACACCAATAGAACCAACAACACTGGATTCATTAGCATATATTTGATCAGCAGCAGCAGCGATATAGTAACCACCCGATGCACAAATATCTGTTATCACTGCATATAAAGGGATATCAGGATAAAGTCCACGCAACCGGGTGATTTCATCATTAACATAACCCGCTTGTACTGGGCTCCCGCCTGGACTATTAATCCTTAATATAATCCCTGCTGTATCCTCATCCTCGAATGCTGAGCGTAATCCTTTAACAATATAGTCGGCATTTGCGTCCGAAGCAGATGATATAACACCTTCTATATCTACCAGCGCAGCGTGTTTACCATCGCCTATTGTTCCACTTCCCATATCAAATGGAACATAGAGTAATAAAAATAAAAGTACGTAACCTGCAAACAGGAATTTGAAAAAGACACCCCAGCGTCTAGCACGTCGTTGTTCAACAATCGCTGCCACGGCAATATTGCTAATAAGCAATTGCTCAAAATTATTATCTTCTGTTCGGTTGTTGTCACTCATTAACTAACTATGTTCCCTATACAACATCATTGATATACAAGATGGTTTTCAATTCATATAAATTATCTAAACAAGCTAATGGCTTATATTGTAGCAAACGATTTGCATCGTGTACGCCATAACTCACCGCTATTGAGGCTGTCCCTGCACTATCAGCCATTTGCAAGTCATATTCGCTATCTCCAATCATAATAGTATCTTCAGGCTTAACATCCAGTGTTTCCATGATTTCCTGTAGCATTTGCGGATGTGGCTTGGAAAAACATTCATCTGCACATCGTGATGTATGGAAAAACTGATCAGTATTTGTTTCTTTTAGCGACCTATCTAATCCACGGCGACTTTTCCCAGTCGCTACTGCCAATAAATAGTCCAAATCGTGCAGAAATTTCAATGTTTCCCGCGCGAGAGGAAATAATGATGTTGTACCACCAGATGACATCATTAGATATTGTTGCCGATATTCGTCAGCAAATTGCCGCCTATCTTTTACTCCCATCATTGGATAAAGGAAATGGATTGCTTCGTCCAGACCCAAGCCTATAACATTTCTAATCTCGTCAACACTAGTTACCGGGATATTGAGTTGTTGAATTGTTTTTTGCATGGTGTTCACAATCATTGCCTCTGAATCAGCTAAAGTACCGTCCCAATCAAATACAATTAAACGAATTTTTTCTAAAGTGCGTAAATTATTACTCATAGGTTATCCAAAATATCACTCAGTTTATCTGCTAATGGTGCTTTAATCTTAATGACCTTGCCTGAATCAGGGACGGTAAATTTAATTGATTCTGCATGTAAAAATAAGCGTTTCAATCCAGCTCTACGCATCTTTTTATTAAAATCCCGATCGCCATATTTAGTATCTCCTGCAACAGGATGACCCACCTGTGCTGCATGTACTCTTATTTGGTGGGTCCTTCCTGTAATTAATTGAACTCTTACAAGACTTGCATTGTTATAATGTTTATCAACAAAAAACTTTGTTATCGCATGTTTTCCATTTTTATCTACCCGCACTAGTCTTTCATTACTTATTAATCTATTTTTTTTCAATGGTAAACAGACTTCCAGATATTTTTTTTCAATCGGTTTTTCAATAATGTAAGGTAATATTTTTCTATTTTTCCGTTTCTAAAGTCATTGTGTAATGCGCGCAATACCCTGTGATCTTTGGCGATTAACAGACATCCAGATGTGTCCTTATCGAGGCGATGTACTAATTCGAGAAATTGTGCATCCGGCTTTTGTAGACGTAGTATTTCAATAATTCCATATTTTTGCCTAGTACCACCATGCACTGTTATTCCGGCAGGTTTATTCAAAACCAGTAAGCTATCATCTTCATAAAGAACGCTTTTACCTAATAATTGTTGAAGAAATGCTGGAACTTTTTGATCATTTTTGTCATCTTTTATGAAAAGAGGGGGAATACGTACGTCATCTCCCACTTGCAGTCGGTGATGTTGCTTAATTCGAGCACTGTTTACCCTTACTTCTCCTTTTCGCAACATTTGATATAAGCGGGACTTGGGGACGCCTTTGAGCTGGCCTGCCAAAAAATTATCTATACGACGCCCCGCATGTTCGGCGCTAACCTGCAAATGTTGAGCCTTATTGTGCATCATATTTTGTGTCTTATATCAACTCTGATGATTGCCGGAGTATAACAAAATTGCTATATTATCAACTTG
>CAZCXC010000201.1:0-7797 GCA_964502505.1 uncultured Enterobacteriaceae bacterium | reverse complement strand
CCGGAACGGATTCTCGAACTTGAACAAGAGGCCGAGAGGCGCGAGCGCGCCGACCGACCGAAGACCAAGTCATTTCGGCTGGTGCTACAAGAGTCTCAAAAAGAGCGCGATGCGGCAGACGAAAAGGAGAGCCAAGATCATTCACTGTTAAATTTGAAGCCAGAAATAAGCTCTTTGATGTTATTGAATTAGTGCTTGTATATGATAAGACCTTACCTTTAGGGGACAGTAGTAAAAAGTGAATGAATGAAATATTTGTTCAATTGGAAAGTTCTTTAGATTATATTTTTAGAGATAAAATATTATTAACAACTGCACTGACACACCGCAGTGTTGGGCGCAATAATAATGAGCGACTAGAATATCTTGGCGATGCGTTGCTCGGATTTGTCATTGCAGAAACAGTCTATAAACGGTTCCCGCAGGCATCAGAAGGTGAGTTAACACGACTTAGAGCATCCTTGGTTAAAGGAGAGACACTTGCTGAGCAAGCAAAAATCTTAGATCTTGGTCATTATATTAAGCTAGGTAGTGGTGAATTAAAAAGCGGAGGTTGGAGACGAAATTCAATTTTGGCAAATACTTTTGAAGCAATTATCGGTGCAATATATCTCGATTCAGAATTCGATACATGTAGAGATACAGTATTAGCTTTATACGAACCATTATTAAAGAATATTTCCCCTGATAAGCTAAGTAAAGATCCAAAAACGCGTCTTCAGGAATATCTTCAGGCGCACAAACATAATCTTCCAAACTACAAAATAATAATGGAGGAAGGTGAAGCTCACGCAAAAAAATTCTTTATCTCATGTGAAATCAGTGAACTAGGAATGGATGTGCAGGCAGAAGGTCGTAGTAAACGTGCTGCAGAACAAGCAGCAGCACAAGAAGTATTAGATATACTTAAAATCTAATAATTAATTTTACTTGTCAAAATCTGGTGTGGAACATGAATGATATGATTTATCGTTGCGGCTATATTGCCATTTTCGGTCGACCAAATGTTGGCAAATCAACACTACTAAATCAGATCCTTGGACAAAAAATTAGTATAACATCTCGAAAACCTCAAACAACACGCCTACAACTACTGGGGATCAAGTCACATAATAACACCCAATTTATTTATGTTGATACGCCAGGCATACAGCAGGCGCCGAGGAACGCAATTAACCGGCATATGAATCGAGAAGCTATAAACGCTATTCAGGATGTTGATATATTAATCTATATGATTGAAGCCATGTCATGGACAGATAAGGATAAGTATGTTCTGGATTTACTTAATACTGCTGATGCACCAGTTATTCTTGTATTAAACAAGGTTGATAAAATAAAAGATAAGCAAAAATTATTGCCTTTTATTGAGAAGATGAAAGGCAAGAAAAAATTTAAGGAAATTATTCCCGTTTCTGCAAAAACAAAAGATAATATTTCCAGACTTGAGTGTTCAATTCAAGAATTATTGCCTATTGCACCACAATTATTTCCGGACGATCAAATTACGGATCGTAATGAACAATTTTTTGCAGCCGAATATATTCGTGAGAAACTTACTCGTAAACTGGGTGATGAGTTACCTTACCACTTGACCGTCACAATTGAGTATTTTAAATATGAGAATGAACTGATACATATTAGTGCTTTAATTTGGGTTTCTAGTAAAGGGCAGAAGGCCATTATTATTGGGAAAAATGGTACTATTCTCAAGCAAATAGGTGAACAGGCAAGAATTGATATGGAAAAACTGTTTGCTAAAAAGGTGTTTTTGCAGACTTGGGTTAAGGTTAAAGATAAATGGATAGATAATGCACAGGCATTAAAGCAATTTGGTTATAGTCACTAGCAAAACATATTAATGGTAATTTCGCCAAATCCCTGTTTTATTTTGCATCAACGCTCGTATCGAGAATCTAGTTTGTTATTGGATGTCTTTTCGCGTGACTATGGGCGTATATCCCTGATTGCTAAAGGTGCAAAACGAAAGAAATCAAAATTTTCCGGTTTACTCAATTTATACTGGAAATTACTGCTTGTATGGCAAGGCAAAAGTGATTTGATGACCTTAACATCAGCTGAACAGGCTGATAACCTTAATTCATTATCCAATAGAACTCTTATTGCAGGATTTTATCTAAATGAATTAATTATTCGTTTGTTACATAAGAACGAATCACATTCTGATTTATTTAGGGCATATGATAAAGCTATTGTTGCTCTGGCTAAACTGGAGGATGAACAAAAAACACTTAGAGTATTTGAAAAACACTTATTGAAATCCTTGGGGTATGGAATTGTTCTTGACCATGACGTACGGACAGGTAAAACAATCACTACAGATCATGAATATTACTATCAATCTGATCACGGTCCTATGCTAGTAAAGCCAAATGAAAATGAATTTATAAAAATATCAGGCCAAACTTTACATGATATTAATAAAGAATCATTTGTATGCAAAAAATCCTTAGATGAAGCCAAGTTACTGATGCGATATATATTGCACAAGCATTTAGACGGAAGACCACTTGCAAGTAGAAATTTGTATAAATCATATTTGGCAACAGTGCAGCCTGTATAATTATATAAATTTATATACCTTGTTTTAAAGAATCGCTAAAATAGCGACCCGCTGATAAAGCAGCGTAATAAATAATAATTTGATCAGAAACAATTATGTTACTTGGCGTAAATATTGACCATGTTGCAACACTTCGACAAGCTCGATTAACTCGGTATCCAGACCCTGTGCAAGCTGCTTTAATTGCAGAACAAGCAGGTGCAGACTCCATCACAGTACATCTTCGTGAAGATCGACGTCATGTGCAGGAGCGAGATATCTATATATTAAAAGAGGTTATGACAACACCAATGAATCTTGAAATGGCCGTAACAGATAATATGTTGTCAATAGCTGAAAAAATTAAGCCGGATTACTGCTGTTTAGTACCTGAAAAAAGAGAAGAACTAACTACTGAAGGAGGTCTGGATATCGTTGGGCAAAAAAAAAGAATAGCGGAAGCTTGCCAGAGATTGAAAACAATAGGTACAAGGGTGTCATTATTTATAGATGCAGATAAAGAACAAATTAAAGCAGCTAATGAAATTGGTGCACCAGCAATTGAAATTCATACTGGGCATTATTCTGACGCTGTCGATTTCAAGATTAAAAAGATGCAATTAAAAAAAATTATAGCAAGTGTAGAACAGGGTATTGATATCGGTTTACAGGTAAATGCAGGCCACGGACTTCATTATCACAACGTACAATCAATTGCATCAATCCCCGGTATTGATGAATTGAATATTGGGCATAGTATTATCGCCAGAGCAGTTTTCAGCGGATTATATGAAGCAGTTAGAGAGATGAAACGTTTGATACAAGAGATTGCTAAATGATTTATGGTATTGGCATAGATTCAGTTCACATAAAGAGAATGCATAAAGCCATCCATCGCTATGGTGACTTATTAATAAGTAAAAATATAAATTCAAGTGATTTAAGTATTACTGATAAAAAAGATTATGCGTTCGCTTGTGTCGTGTTTGAAAAAATACCGGCGTAAATATGCAATATTTTCCTTTGTTATAATTCTATACTAATCAAATCATGTCTGAACTTGCAAAACAAACCGCAAGACGCCGAACCTTTGCCATTATCTCACATCCAGATGCTGGTAAGACTACCGTTACAGAGCAGCTACTGCTATATGGGGGTGCTATCCAGATGGCAGGGACTATTAAAGCTCGAAAATCAAGTAGACATGCTACGTCTGACTGGTTAGAAATGGAAAAAGAAAGAGGTATTTCTATTACAAGTTCTGTCATGCAATTTGAATATAATGACTGCGTTATAAATTTACTTGATACACCAGGGCACGCCGATTTTTCAGAAGATACTTATCGCACTTTATCAGCAGTAGATTCAGCACTTATGGTTATCGATGTCTCTAAAGGTGTGGAAGAAAGAACAAAAAAATTAATGGATGTTTGTAGATTGCGCAATACACCAATTATTACCTTTATAAATAAACTTGACAGAGAAGGGAAAGAACCAATTGAGTTAATGGATGAAATAGAAAATGAACTTGAGATCACGTGCACACCTATCACGTGGCCTATTGGGATGGGAGGCAGACTGAAGGGAATTTACCATCTAAGTGACGATAATATAATTTTATACAATAAAAATAACAAGGATTATAAATTAGTTGATAATATTTCACATGAACAATTGTTAGGATCTCAACATTGTAAATTTGAAGATGAAATAGAATTAATAAAAGGAGCTTGTGTTAATTTTGATATGCAAGATTTCTTGACGGGGAAACAGACGCCAATATTTTTTGGTTCAGCACTACATAATTTTGGCGTTAGTGAATTACTTAAATGCATTACAGATATTGCACCAAGTCCAAAATCTAGGGAAGCTATCGAACGTGAAGTTAATTCAGATGAATCTAAATTTACTGGGTTTGTTTTTAAAATTCAGGCAAATATGGATCCGGCACATAGAGACAGGATTGCTTTTTTAAGAATATGTTCTGGTAAATATGAAAAAGGAATGAAAATGCGACATGTTAGGATAGGACGTGATATTCAAATATCAAATGCGTTGACATTTATGGCTGGTGAACGTGAACAAACCGAATCAGCATGGGGTGGCGATATTATCGGTTTACATAATCATGGAACGATTCAAGTAGGTGATTCATTTACACAGGGGGAAAATTTGTCATTTACAGGGATACCGTATTTTGCGCCTGAATTATTCAGACGTATCCAATTAAAAGACCCATTGAAATCTAAAGCATTACTAAAAGGTTTAATTCAATTGGGAGAAGAAGGAGCAACACAGGTATTTAGACCATTAGAAAGTAATGAGTTAATTTTAGGAGCTGTAGGTGTATTACAGTTTGATGTGGTTGCCTGGCGCCTTAAAGAAGAGTATGGCGTCGAATGTATCTACGATAATGTCACTGTTAATACTGCACGTTGGGTTGAATGTTCAGATGAAAAATACTTACAGAAATTTTGCCAGAAATTAGCTGGCAATTTAGCACTTGACGGTGGTGATCGTCTTACTTATCTGGCTCCATCACTAGTCAATCTACAACTGGTTATTGAACGATGGCCAGATATCACATTTAATGCAACATGTGAACACTCCATAAACTAGATATTTTCTGTTTCCTGTTTATTCAGTGTCTTTAAACCCGGTTGTTCCAGAAGATTGTGCCTCTGGTTTTTCACTTGTTTCTATATGTGGATTGATTGCAGTGATATCCTCTCCAACATCAGTTCCTGAATTTATATTTTCTGACATTCCGTTTTTAAAGCCAAAATCAGGGTCCGTCTGTTTTTGTTGACTACTAGTTGTAGATTTGGATGGCGATGGATTAGAACCATCTGAATGATCAATGGCCGACTCAATCGGCTCTTGTGAAAATTCTGCAGTATTATTTTCAGCTTTTATTTCCACTTCTTTATCCTGGCGCCGAGCATGATTACGGTTTTGCTTGTAATTATTGGATGATGTATTTTTATTATTACGGTTTGGGTTTGATCGTTTATGCCCTTTATTAGGCCTTCGTTCACCTGAATGATGCCGCCGTGCAGATTGTTCTCTATTACTTCCACCTGGCCTTGAAGATCCACGACGCCGTCCTGGTCTCCGACGACGTGGTGAGTTCTGATTTTGCCTGGAAGGTTTAGATTGTTTCTTACCAACGGAAATATAGAACAATTTTATGAATGCGCTTGAAATTGATTCAATTATTTTACTAGTTGCGCCTTGTTTTCCAGGCGCAGGTTTATCCGGGATAATTTGCTTTATTGCTGGTTCTTCACTGGCTTTTCTTTTTTTGCTAGTAATTTCATTCTGTTTATCTTCCTCAATTTGAGAAGGTAATTTAAAACTAGGTTGATTTATTTCACTATTGTTTGCTGAATCAGCTAATCTTATGCGTTGAATATGATATTGTGGTGTATCCAATCTTGGATTAGGGATGATTATAATTTCAATATCATGACGATGTTCAATTTCACTAATTTGTTTGCGTTTTTCGTTTAAAAGAAAAGTCGCGGTTTTTACTGGCAATTCCGCCACAATTTTAGCCGTTAGATCTTTTATAGCTTCTTCTTCAAGTATGCGAAGAATAGACAAGGCTAAAGATTCAGTATCACGAATGGTTCCCTGGCCATCACAGCGAGGGCAGGGAATGTGGCTCGATTCACCCAATGAAGGGCGTAATCTCTGCCGAGACATTTCCAATAAGCCAAAACGGGATATTTTGCCTACCTGCACACGTGCGCGATCTACTTTTAAATGTTCTCGCAGCCGATTTTCAACTTCACGCTGGTTACGATTATTTAACATGTCTATGAAATCGATCACTATAAGTCCACCCAAGTCACGCAGGCGTAACTGTCTTGCAATTTCTTCAGCAGCTTCCAAATTGGTATTACGTGCAGTTTCTTCAATGTCACTACCAGCAGTTGCTCGTGCTGAATTAATATCAATAGAGAGTAATGCTTCTGTATGGTCAATAATTACAGAACCACCTGATGGTAGACGAACTTCTCTCGAAAATGCTGATTCAATCTGGTTTTCGATCTGATATCGGGTAAATAATGGCTCAGCCCCTGTATGCAATTTCAGCTTTTGCAGGTTATGGGGCATAACTTGCTGCATAAAATCATGTGCTCTCTGGTGCACATGCTTGTCATCTATCCAAATTTCATTGATATCGCTGCGTAAATAATCTCTAATTGCACGAATAATGACTTCGCTTTCCTGATAGATCAAAAATGGAGCGGGTTTTTCTTTAGCTGATTTTTTAACGGCATTCCATAGACTAGTTAAATAGTCTAAATCCCATTGTAATTCTTTACTTGATTTGCCAATCCCCGCTGTTCGTAAAATAATGCCCATGCCTTGTGGTACATCAAGCTGGCTCATCGTTTCCTTTGCCTCGCTACGGTCATCTCCTTGAATCTGTCTGGAAACACCACCTGCACGGGGGTTATTGGGCATCGAAACGAGATAACGTCCGGCAAGACTGACAAAAGTCGTTAATGCAGCTCCCTTGTTACCTCTTTCTTCTTTTTCTACCTGTACAATAAATTCTTGACCTTCCTCGATGGCATCTTTGATATTAATTCGTCCACGATTATCATTATTTTGCCGCTCCTTGAATAACATGCGGGAAATTTCTTTAAGAGGGAGGAAACCATGGCGCCCGGCACTATAGTCAACAAATGCAGCTTCCAGGCTGGGTTCAATACGGACTACGCGGCATTTATATATATTAGATTTTTTCTGTTCTCGATTACCTGTTTCGATGTCAAGGTCATACAAACGTTGGCCATCCACTAGCGCCACACGCAACTCCTCCGGCTGAGTTGCGTTAATCAGCATTCTTTTCATTGGTTGATACCTTCTTTACGCTCATTACCACCGCAATTGTAATTAAATACAATTCAGAGCTTACTTATACTTCAGCTTGCGGGAGCGATCATTACCGTCCATTCAATATGGGTTGGGCGGTCGTTAAACCCTTTTAAGTCTGATGCGGGATATTAATTCACTCAATTTTTCAGAAGCTTTAATTGCCTCTAATACCGAATCAGCACAATTCCTGAACGCAGAGACTAAACCGGGTAATCTTCTGGCTTGGAGGGGTGGTATAGCTGCTTAACTTTTCTCGTCAATCTAGCCATCTCAACCACTGTTGTTACCAGCTCCAATCGCGGCAGTTGATTACTTATTTATCTTTGAAACGTCACTTGTGA
>CAZCXC010000200.1:0-2772 GCA_964502505.1 uncultured Enterobacteriaceae bacterium | reverse complement strand
CACATGATCAAAGGGCTGAACATTGGGTTGTAGTAAATGGGACAGCAACGGTCACCAAAGAAGACAATGTATTTCAATTGCACGAAAATGAGTCAACCTATATACCAATAAAGACAAAGCATCGCCTTGAAAATGCAACTGCTATGCCTTTAGAAATAATCGAAGTTCAAACAGGTAGTTATTTGGGCGAAGATGATATTATTCGCTATGAAGATGATTTTGGAAGAGACAAGGAGTAGACAGTGATAATTAATCGCCACACACCTCACACCTCACGCCTCACTGGAGTGTAATTATGAATACTATCGTGACGGGAGGGGCCGGGTTTCTTGGATCACATCTATGTGAAAGACTGCTAAATGATGGACATGATGTGCTTTGTATTGATAATTATTTTACTGGCACAAAGCAGAATATAGCCCACCTGCTTGATAATCCACATTTCGAATTAATGCGTCATGATGTTACTTTCCCACTCTATGTAGAAGGAGATGAAATTTATAATCTTGCTTGCCCGGCGTCACCTATTCATTATCAATTTGATCCGGTGCAGACAACCAAGACCAGCGTCCATGGTGCAATCAACATGCTGGGGTTAGCAAAGCGCATAAAGGCAAAAATATTTCAGGCCTCAACCAGTGAAGTCTATGGTGATCCAGAAATGCATCCGCAAAAAGAAGAATACTGGGGACATGTCAATCCCATAGGTTCCCGATCTTGTTATGATGAGGGTAAACGTTGTGCTGAGACGTTATTTTTTGATTACCATCGACAACATAATCTGCGCATAAAAGTTGCACGTATCTTTAATACTTTTGGGCCCCGCATGCATCCTGAAGATGGACGAGTCGTATCTAATTTTATTGTTCAAGCATTAAAGAATGAACCGATAACAATTTATGGTGATGGATCACAAACACGTTCATTTTGTTATGTTGATGATTTGATCGAATCAATAATCAGAATCCTGAATACCCCGGATGAATTTACAGGGCCAATAAATATAGGAAACCCTGATGAATTTACAATACGAGAACTGGCAGAAAAAATAATTGAACTCACGGGTTCAAAATCAAAACTGGTAGAAAAATCATTACCCAGCGATGACCCTACCCAACGTTGTCCAGATATATCACTGGCAGAAAAAACAATAAATTGGCAGCCAACGATAAATTTAGAAGAGGGTTTGGGGAAAACTATTTTATATTTTGATAATTATTTCAAAAACCGTCTGTAATCATTGTGTGATTATGTTATTTTTTGCAATATGTTGCTAATAACATAAAAAAACAATTTTATATTAAGTATTATTTTTTGAAATTAAATTAAAAAGTGAAAAAGGCATTAATATGTGGTGTATCCGGACAGGATGGTTCTTATCTTGCCCAATTGTTATTACAGAAGGACTATGAAGTATACGGCACCTCAAGGGATGCACAGCTTTCCAGTTTTACTAATTTATTAACTTTGGGAATTAAAGATAACATTGCGCTTAGTTCTATGGTATTAACTGATTTCCGTAGCGTCTTACAGACACTATCAAAAATCCAACCTGATGAGATTTATAATTTGGCAGGACAAAGTTCCGTTTGGTTGTCTTTTCAACAACCGGTAGAAACTTTGGAAAGTATATCTCTTGGTACCCTGAATTTATTGGAAACTGTACGTTTTCTGGATAGACCCATTCGCATTTACAATGCAAGTTCAAGTGAATGTTTTGGTGACACGGGAGATGATATTGCCAATGAGGACACACCTTTTCGTCCCCGAAGCCCTTACGCTGTAGCAAAATCTACCGCTCATTGGGAAGTGTCCAATTATCGAGATGCTTATGGTCTGTATGCTTGTAACGGGATCCTCTTTAATCATGAATCACCAATGCGCCCAGTACGTTTTGTGACAAGAAAAATAATTTCGACAGCTTGCAAAATTGCAAATGGTAATAAGGAAAAACTTAACTTAGGTAATCTTGAAATAAAACGCGACTGGGGTTGGGCTCCGGAATATGTTGATGTTATGTGGCGTATGTTGCAACAAAACAATCCAGAAGATTATGTTATTGCAACCGGCGAAACGAATAGTCTGGAGGATTTTTGTAAAACAGTATTCAATGAATTGGATCTGGATTGGAGCAAACATGTCACCATCGATAAAAGTCTAATAAGACCGTCTGAGATTATGGTTAACAGAGGCTGTTCTGAAAAAGCAAAGAAAAAACTTGGATGGCAGGCAAAAACAAAAATGCATAATGTCATATGTAATTTGATAAAAGCAGAAATGAAAAATAATTAAGCAATTATCAGCCCTAAATTATGTTTGTAAATTATAATTAATTGAAGCCGAACCGAACCATTAATAAAGTAGTCATATATCGACCGGGGTCACCTCATTAGCTAATGTCTAAATCTATCCTAGTTACAGGCGGGGCGGGGTTTATTGGCTCTGAAGTTGTTAGGCAAATAGCTGATTTTACAGATTGGGATCTCATTAATGTTGACAAGCTAACCTATGCTGGAAATCTTGAGTCACTAATTAGCATTGCAGACCATCCAAAATATCATTTTGAGAAAGTTGATATATGTGATGGTGCCTCATTGAAACGCCTTTTTGAGTTTTATGAACCAGATGCAGTGATTAATCTTGCAGCTGAATCTCATGTTGATCGTTCAATAGATGATCCTGATTCTTTCATACAGACTAACATTGTCGGGACGTATACTTTGCTCGAATCAGCATATAAATATTGGAATTCATTAACCAGCGCAAAAAAGA
>CAZCXC010000199.1:0-2581 GCA_964502505.1 uncultured Enterobacteriaceae bacterium | reverse complement strand
TACAATATTTAAGACGCCAGCAAAAAGTAATTTAGGTTTCGGTGTTTGTATATTGTTGATGAGTGTTACTGCCTATCCCGCGACCAGCCAATTCATTAGCAGGGCTTATATGACGGTTGATACAGAATTAATGCCCTACCGACGTAGCCGCGCATGGTTGCTTGCATCAACTAATGATCAGGCGCTAAGGAAAGCCGTATATGCTCGAGAGCTCTTTCAGGTACTAAAAATGGTTGCTGATGATGTTCCCGATGATGAATGTATATTAACCTTTCAAACACCGATCGTCATGTTGCATACACGCCGGATCGCTGGTGCGTTACCTTCGCCGGATGTTAGCGATGAGGATTTTAAACACAATACCAAAGCCTGTCGATTTATACTGGCGATGTTTATGGAGGATAGTGTAGGCGTCTATCCCAGTTATTATCCACTGGAACGTATTTACGGTAAAAAAGAATATAAAGTCACACCGTTTTTTCCAAGACAACAAGGCTATAATGAGCCTGTTGCTTTTTTAATTGAACGTATCGAATATAAGTAGGGCTACTATCCAGGATTTATTTTTGCATGTCGCGGCGGCCTCTCTCTTTTGTTTGTCAATCTGAGGTGACCCTTTAAACTTAACTTGACTAAGCCAATTTTTGATACGATTGTTCAAAATTGCTTATCAAATAATTTATGCAAGATGTTGTTAATAACGTTGATTTATTTTTTTTATCTATTTTTATAACACCATAATTTACCTAATTATTCACAAAAATGTAGACTTTAGATAATTTGGCCGAATTAGCTGAATAAATAGATTTTATTTAACATCTTTATAATCTGACGTAAAGTGTCAGATAGCGACATAAAGTGTACCTGATGAGGATTATTAAACATGGAACTGGTACTAATAAGGTTCAATGGTCATCATAAATTTTGTGCTAATATTCTCTTACGATACAATTGCGTCATTGCTGGGGCGTGAATCAAACAGTTGACAAGATTATCCGCCATAAAAGAGATATCTTGAATGGATAGTGGCATAATTTATGCTATATTTTAGAAAAATATAGTTAAATTTGATTTATTAATTTCATCCGGTATTTAATATGTGTCGGGTTAATAATAACATTCAGTAGTAACAAAAGGAGAAAACATATGAATATAAAAAAGATCCAGCAGGGTTTTACCCTGATTGAATTAATGATCGTGGTGGCCATCATCGGCATCTTGGCCGCAGTGGCTATCCCGTCCTACCAGGACTATACCGCACGCGCCCAAGTCACAGAGGCGGTGGGTCTGTCCTCCGGCTTCAAAACTGGTATGGCTGAATACTTTGCCGATAATGGCTCATGGCCAGTCCAGCTCACTGCCGTGGGTGATACTACCGCAGGGAAATATGTTGGCAGTATGGCCATTGTTGTTGGGTCCGGTCTCACCACTTCAAGCCTTCTTATCCAGGCAACGATGAAAAGTTCGGGGGTAAATGCAGATATCCGCAGTAGTGTCTATGCGCTTGGAACGGATGATGGCGGTAAGCTGTGGAATTGTGGCCAAAATGCTACAGGTGTTACTGGCGCCTCTTTACTCGCTAAATATCTACCGGGCGCCTGTAAGTAAAAGTTACGTGTAGTTTTAGTATTTTTGATATAAAAAAGGCCACCAACAGGTGGCCTTTTTTTTGAGCTATGAAAAACAAGATACGCATAGCGTTATCCAGCCTAGATCCTCAATACTCTGTATTGCCTTGCTTATTGCTGATTGCAACGGCTTTATATTATCAGGCTTTGCATAGCCGATTTTTACTGGATGATTTTTATAATCTTTTAGATCTCTCCCAGATTGACGCTAATGGGATTGCTTATTTTATCTTTGGTGGCTTTTCCGGGCCATCGGGCAGACCACTATCACTATTGAGTTTTGCTTTGCAATATCAGGATTGGCCAGGCAACCCGTTTGCATTCAAGTTGGTTAACCTGATTATTCATTTACTGAATGGTGTTTTAATTTGGTTTATTTGCAAACGGTTAGTTGTATACATATTTCGAGATAAACAATACCAAACGTTATTAGTCATTTTGACAACCGGCTTATGGCTGTTGCATCCCATACAGTTCAGTACAGTGTTATATGTGACTCAACGTATGACGCAGTTCTCTACGTTCTTTATTTTAAGCGGAATATTGGGCTACTTATGGACACGTGAGCAATATGCTCACTCCGGATCGCAACGTGCTTTAGTTTTGATGTCAATTTTCGTAACTTGCTGTACTGTTCTTGCAATTCTTGGAAAAGAGAACGGAATACTTTTGCCCTTATTTATTATTGTTATTGAGGCAACATTGCTCTATGACACGGCAAGACCCACTGCCTGGAAATGGTGGGCAGCTGTATTCCTGGTATTGCCTATGATTGTATTGGTGGGATACCTTATATTTAATATTGAGCAGACCTTGCAGACTTATCAGGCACGTCCTTATACATTAACTCAAAGGTTGATGACAGAAACAACGATCCTACTAAGCTATTTGAAGGATTTGATAATTCCAAGTTATGGTGCATTCACGCTTTATCACGATGATTTTCCCATATC
>CAZCXC010000198.1:0-1945 GCA_964502505.1 uncultured Enterobacteriaceae bacterium | reverse complement strand
TGGCTTTTTGATTTTTAAAAGCAAACCATTGCGGGTGAAGTGGTGTTGTTTTAATAAAATCAAATAATTTTTTTATATAACCGGTTCTAGGCATACCTGGAGTATTTCCATATTCTTTTTTATTAACGTCTAACACGTATGGAATAATCCATTATTTTGCTTATAGCCCATAAGAAATATTAAAATGATAATGCACTCATATCAGTAAAGTGAAAGGTTGTTATTTATCTGATAAAGAAGGTGGCACGTGTTCCCATAAAGAACCCTATGTTTAAGCAGTTTGTTTTTTAAAAAGAAATTCATTGCACCCCGAGCCGTTTGTCCATTTGTGATTAATCAATTGAAAATTATCTGATACAAGCTTCTCTACGATTTCTTCCGGTTTCGCCACCTCATAAGGATATCCCCCTAACCAGTCAATCCAATCATGATAGAACGACATACCACGGGAATTTCGTTTGTAATTAAAGAAATATTGGAAAGGATTTTTATAACGGATCAGCCCAACGGCCATCCCCCCGAATAAAAAATACGGGAGCGTTACTATAGATACCAGAGATCTACCGAGAAGGTTTGAACAATAGAGTCTCTTTACCATTTTCCATAGAGCCGATCTGCTCCCCTGATCATTATAAATCGCCAAATATAACAAACCGTTATCTCGGGTTAATTTTTTAGTATTTTTTATCGCCTGCCACATTGAGCCGGTATGGTGTAAAACACCCCATGCATAGACAACATCAAACTGCCCGAGTTTATCAATATATCTGTCATCCAGAATGGAACCCTGTTCAATATGCCAGGCAACATCATTACCAGGGGGAAAAATTGTTTCTAATTCCCGTGCACAGTTCACGGACAGCGCATCATAGTCAAAAGATAGTACATCGGCCTTCATACGCCTTGCCGCCAGACTGAATAATCCACTGCCACAACCAACGTCCAGAAATCGTTTATCTTCCAGACTGTTAAGCTTCAGAAAGGATTGAAGTGAATCTACCGCCCTTAGAATCGAGGCTTCATCGATTGTGCTTAAAAACTGACACCAGTTACGTCCGAATCCAAAACGTAATGGCGGCATTGTTTGTTTATCATTCATCCTTGCTTGATGATCGTTGATACAGCAACGAGGTGATTTGTTCAGATATCAAACCCATTAGAAAAATAGTGAACGATGTCGTAAACAGCAAGGCACTCATATTAGTAAAACGATCCATTGTTATATAGGTATACAGGTAATAAGCCAGTCCAGTTAAAAAACTCAGCAAACTTAATGGGAAAAATATCTTTAATGGTGAATATAGTGTGCCGATCTTGAACAGGATTAATAAAAATCTCACGCCATCTTTTAACAATTTGATGTGACTCTTTCCTATTCTTTCGTTTGTTTCAATCGGGACGTATCCAACCGTATAGCCTGATCGAAAAAATGCCATGGTGCATGTGGTTGGGTAAGAAAAACCATTCGGTAATAGATACAGGAACTCTCTAAAATATTTAGCTTTAACTACTCGCAAGCCTGATGTTAAATCCTCAACTTTTTGTCCAACCATAAGAGTAGCAAACCAATTATAAAAAGTATTAGCACATAACCTTCCTACGCTGGCTTGTGATGCTGAAGATCTGGCGCCAACCACCATGTCGAACCCCTGATCCATTTTATCGAGCAACTTCTTTATATCTTCAGGATTATGTTGACCATCGGCATCCATGAATACGATTGTGTCTCCTGTTGCCTTACGAGCACCAGTTTTTATTGCGGCCCCATTACCCATGCTATATGGATGCTTGATGGCCAATATATTATGCTGATTACATAATTCTGCTGTAGTGTCTATTGAGCCATCGTCAATAATAATTATCTCGGAGTCTGGCTGATACCTTTTCAAGTCTGGAATGATCTTGGTCAATCCATCAACATCATTTTTCGCCGGAATGACGATAC
>CAZCXC010000197.1:0-1867 GCA_964502505.1 uncultured Enterobacteriaceae bacterium | reverse complement strand
AGTAAAATATCCTTGGGTATAATCGGTTTGTTCGGAAGGTAAGTTTTTCCAGTTATTGTTTATGATCAAAAAATAATAAAAATAAAAACATCGGTTGCGCTTGATAAAGTTAAAGACACTATGCTCTCCGAAAATAATTATAAATTGTTAGGTTTTCATATAATGTTTAGCATCAACTGGATGCATAAACGCGTTTGCCAGTAATGCTATAAAAAGTATCACTGCCATCAGATACATTGTTGAGTTGTATAAATTAGACGTTGGGTCAATCGTACCAGGTGGAGCTATTTCCATTAATTTGGCAATCGTTACTGTTTTTGCCTCAATTAACGTTTCTAATTGATCAATACCTGCACCAAACTGAACTTTAAATTGTACAGGATCAATTTTTGTTACTAAATCATCAATCGCCTTGCTCACTGAAATTTCACGTAATGAAGTAATCGCAAGTGGACCAAAAACGCCTGCACTACTCCATGCAGTTAATAATCGCCCATGGATACCACCAACAAACCGCGTACCAAACACGTCTGCAAGATACGCAGGTATCGTCGCAAACCCACCGCCATACATCGTAAAGATAAGCAACGTTGCCGCATAAAAATAGACCAACCAAACCATGGCAGGATTAACACTGACCTGTCGTGCTGTATAGGGAATTGAGCAATACAAGATGATTCCAAGAACGAAGAAAATGTAATAAGTCGTCTTACGACCAATATAATCTGAGGTACTGGCCCAGAAAAAACGGCCTATCATGTTAAGCAAGCTAATCATCAAGACGTATGTTGCGGCAAAATTTAGATCGACAATATCTGGCAAAGTCCTGCCAAAGATATCCGACATCATCGTCTTTGCTACCGCCAGTACCCCAATGCCAGCGGTTACATTAAAACAAAGGATGACCCACAACTGATAAAACTGTCTTGTTTTTAAAGCCTGATCGATGTGAACATGATGTAAGGTGATCATCTTGCCATGATGTTCGCCTTCTTCCGGTGGTTCCCATCCTTCCGGCTTCCAACCTTCAGCGGGGACACGATAGGCAAATGCAGCACATAACATCACTACGAGATAAATAATGCCAATTGTAATAAAAGTCTGTGATACGCCAACACTCCCCGTGCCGACGAGATAAACACCTTCCTGGCCCGGGATAATCATATTGGCAATATCATTGGCACCGATTATGACAACTTCTTTCATTTCACCAGCAACATCAACCAAACGACGACCCGTTTCATCAGTTACCAACTTTAATGAATCAACTGAACCAAGATAATCAGGTAGTTTGTGATAGTACTTAATAAAACCTTCAATCATGGGTTTAGCCAGCATGGCACCACCACCAAACCCCATGATAGCAATACCGGTTGCCATCCCTCTGCGATCAGGAAACCAGCGGATCAATGTGCCGACAGGTGAAACATAACCAAGTCCCAAACCACATCCACCCAGAACGCCATAACCCAGATACAATAGCCATAATTGGCCTGTTACTATCCCGACACCACCTACAAAAAAACCGCCACTCCAGCAACAGGCCGCCACGACACCGACCATTCGGGGCCCCACCTTTTCCAGCCAGTGCCCTGCGATTGCAGCAGACATACCTAAAAATACGATGGCAACCGTGAACACCCAAACGACACTTTTCAAGGTCCAGTCATCAGCGGCACTGGTTACAATCCCAATGCGTTTAATGAGCGCAGGATTAAATAAACTCCAGGCATAGACAGACCCAAGACAAAGATGAATACCGAGGGCAGCGGGGGCAATTAACCAGCGGTTAAAATCAGGTTTGGCAACGATTCTTTCTTTTGATAAGAGGCCAGCCACCTATTTTCTCCCCAATATTTTTAGTGGG
>CAZCXC010000196.1:0-13252 GCA_964502505.1 uncultured Enterobacteriaceae bacterium | reverse complement strand
ACTGCAATATTCAGTCTGGCTAGTATTTTTCTCTATAGTAATTCTATTGAATATGCACAAGAGAAATTCTTGCTTAATTATTTTTTGTCAAGCCAGGCAGCCATTATGTGGATGAGCGCACTTTATGTGATGGCAACTGTTACTTATATGGGTAACCTGTTCACAGGTTCTGATTTTACCGGCAAGGTGGCAAGCAGCATGACCTGGTCAGCTATTGCCATGGGGCTAACAGGCTTAATGGTACGCTGGCGTGAGTCTTATCTCCTTAGCTCGGACATTGGCCATATACCGGTAAGTAATCTTTACGAAGTATTTATACTTTTTTGCATTATTACCTCACTCATCTATCTCAATTATGAATACCGCTACAAGACCCGGGCAATGGGTAGTTTCGTATTGCTTGTTATTAGTGCGGCTGTTGCATTTTTGCTTTGGTATACATTTGACCGTGGGGCCCATGAAATACAACCTCTGGTACCTGCACTAAAAAGTTATTGGATGAAGATCCATGTGCCTGCGAATTTTATTGGTTATGGTTGCTTTAGCATTGCCGCTATGATGGGATTTGCTTATTTATTGCAAAATAAATTACAGCAGCATTTTCCAGGATCAGTATTAACTAATCACATGCCATCGAAGGAACTCCTGGATGATGTCATGTACAGATCTATAGCGCTGGGTTTTTCCTTCTTCACAATCGCAACTATCTTGGGAGCATTGTGGGCGGCCGAGGCATGGGGTGGATACTGGTCCTGGGATCCAAAGGAAACCTGGGCATTAATTGTTTGGCTTAACTATGCTGCCTGGTTACATATGAGAATGACTAAGGGTTGGAATGGTCTGCCCATGGCATGGTGGTCTATTGTGGGGTTATTCGTTACACTGTTTGCCTTTCTCGGTGTCAATATGTTTTTAAGTGGATTACATTCTTATGGTGAATTATGAATAAAATCAGAAGGATCATTTTGATGAAGCGACAAATACTCTTGGCTGTCTTGCTGACCATTATTATGATTTCTAATGGCTGGTCTGATGGTCGTTTCGTAACTCAAACCTATAAACTTATAATTCCACCACAACCCACACAGACAGGCGATAAAATAGAAGTAATAGAAATTTTTTGGTACGGCTGTCCCCATTGTTATGATTTAGAACCTCATCTAGAACACTGGCTTAAATCAAAACCGAAAGATGTTGAGTTTATTAGAGTACCCGGAATCTTAGGCAACGGCTGGATTGCTCATGCAAAAGCGTTTTATACTGCAGAAAAATTGGGGGTTTTGGATAATATACACCGGCCGCTCTTTGACGCGATACACAAGAAGGGCAGGCGTATTATGAATGAAAAAAAGCTTAAAGATTTTTTCATTAGCCAGGGAATTGATGGTGATGAGTTCAGCGAAATTTATAACTCAGAAGAAATTGACGCTAAAATTAAAAACGCTTTCATCCTGGGGAAAAACTACAAAATTACCGGTGTTCCGACCATTATAGTCAATGGTAAATTTCGCACCACGGCATCACTATCAGGCAGTAGTGCTGGCATCATTGATACTATAAATGAGCTTGCTGATAGAGAAAGGGCGCTCCTAACAACCCAGAATTAACTTTCACCTACTAATTAAAATGGGCAGGTTTTGACCCTTATTTTGGTTACAATAATTGATATTCTGCGTTCAGTTGTACACAATCTTATATTATGGGTGAAATAAAAATACCTGGAAATTTTTTGCAATTAATTATAGCGGTAGTGCTAACTGCTACTGTTATATCAGTCTGCTGGCTATATTTCTATAATCAAGAACAACACCTGCATATGATGACTATCAGCTTAAACGAAAAGCAAATAGCGTCGTTGGAAGAGCAACTCGATCGACAATCGGTCTTGAATAATGAATTGATAAATAATTTAGCTGGCACACAAGAAGCTCGTGTGCTTGCAGAAACACAGCTTGCAGAAATAACAGCACAATTGATGGCGACAGAAGAAAAATATAATTCACTGGACGATATGAATTGGGAGTCAAAATACAAATTTGCAATGCTTGATAATGAGTCATTAGTAGCAAAAATTGCAGAACTAGAATTTGGACATGAAGAAATTATTGATGCATTCGAAAATAGTGAGGAAGAATTATTATCAGTAAAATCATATATAGAAGAAGATTTTATTAATCTTGAATTTAAATATGATGTTCTACTGGATGAGGATGCTTATTTAAAGGAGCAATATATTAGTGATGTACAACAGTTTGCAAAGGAATCTGAAACTTTACGAAACGATCTTAATAAAAAAGAAAAAGAACTCAAAAAACAACAGCAACTTGTCAGTAAATTACAGGAAGAAAATATTAATTATAAAAATACATTGGCGCAGAAGAAGAAAGAAATTGTTTCCGGCAAAGAAGAGGTACAAAACATAACTGCTACTGCTAGCAATAAAAAAACAGATTATGATAATAGCGAAAATTTTCGTACAGCAAGAATACGATCACTCAGCTCTGCGATGCTTAACAGGAATTCAATTGAACGCAAAAATATTCTTGTCAGTGTTATCCCAAATATACCAAATGGAGTATCAGGGAATGAGCTTTCTTCACTTGTTCAAGGCATGGAGAGTGCAGATATTTTGAGCGTCATCCAATCTACTACCCCACATATTAACCGACCTCTGGCAAATGAAGCTTTTGATCTATTAACAAAAAATATGAATAAACAGGAAGCAGCTCTAGCAAGTAATCTTTTGGGTGGAGATTGAATTTTTTAATTAGGAAATTGTTGGAGCGCCTTTATGCCCTTTGGGTGCGACAGGACTGACTCGCAACATCACTGTCGCTCACCCTACGGGCAAACTAAAGTTTGCCCAAATCGACTTTCCTGCCGATTTGTCGAACCAATAGGTTCGAATCAAAATATTGAATCATGCCAACATAAAAAGAAATCTGAAACGGTTTCTTTTTATGTTGGCGCGCCCGACAGGATTCGAACCTGTGACCTTTGGCTTCGGAAACCAACACTCTATCCAACTGAGCTACGGGCGCTTCATTCAATTTTAATCTGTTTAAATTCCTCCAGGATTATTCCGTACTTCCCTGTACTCCACCCCTACGGGGCCAGTTCCGCTTTGCTCCGCTGTTCAAATTTGTTCCCGACAAATTTGTCAAACTTGTGACCTTTGGTTTCGGAAACCAACACTCTATCCAACTGCACCCTCCGGGTATAAAAGCTACGGGCGCAATTTAGTCTTAAATAGTGAGTATCAGGGTACCTTTCACGGAAAGTTAGGTCTATACGAAGTTTCCTTGGGTTTAGAGTATATGTATACTTGCAACGCTGATTAATTGGAACAATAGCAAATTAGCTGCATGATTTTAGGGAAGTCATTATGAGTAAAGAGCGAGATCAAATATTTTTTAGAAATTTTTCAATTATAGTAGGCGTACTGGCCGTTATGATGGTGGTATTTATAGTGTTAGCACGTATCATAGGTATTGATGAAGAAGCAGATATGGAACGCCGGGCAGGTGCAGTATCAGAACGCACAGCACCTATGGGTGAAATCAGCGTTGCAGGCGAAACTGACGATGCCGACACTATGCCGGCAACTGATGAAGCAGCTATGGACATGAGTACGGGAGTGACTGCTGCAAGCAGCGGTACCGCTGGTGGTGACGGCAAAGCGACTTATGACAGTATCTGCGCTGCCTGTCACGGATCGGGTATCCCTGGTATTCCACAACTAGGTGATGCTGCAGACTGGGCACCGCGTATTGAACAAGGCACTGATACGCTCTATTCGCATGCAATTAACGGATTTACAGGCAGCAGCGGCATGATGATGCTACCAAAAGCCGGAAACCCTGATTTAAGTGATGACGCTGTAATGGCCGCAGTTGATTATATGGTAGCAAACAGCCAATAAAATAATAGTAAAAAGGAAGCCCACTTTTTTAATCCTTTAATGCACGCTGATAAGATTCATCAGCCATGGCATTCCAATCAGCGTAACTTAAATAAAATTCTTTGTATGCATTATAAACACGTTTGAATTTTTTATTTGCCGCCGCCTCTTCTTCAAGCGTTTCAAATGTAAGCTTTCGCAATTCTGTCAATACTTCTGCTGGAAATTCCAATACTTCAACGTTCTTTTTTTGTTTTAGTTCCTGTAGCGCAGCCTGATTTTGAAATTCCATTTGTGCATAAATCAATTCACTGATCGCTGTCGCTGTTGTCTCTATAATTTTTTGCAAATCAGCTGGCAGCTGATTCCAGCTATTTAAATTAATCGTTAATTCAAATTCAGTACCTGGCTCATGCCACCCCGGAAAGTAATAATATTTTGCGGCACGGTTCAGGCCGAGACGAAGATCATGAAATGGTGCAACCCATTCTGTCGCATCAACTATACCTCGCTCCAGTGCCGTATAAATTTCTCCACCTGACATTAGCACAGGATTGCCACCCGCACGCTTAAATACTTTTCCGCCTAATCCGGGGATACGCATACGTAGACCCTTTATATCTTCGAGCGATTCAATTTTTTTATTAAACCAACCGCCCATCTGCACGCCTGTATTCCCCATTGGAAAAGGTATCAAATTAAAAGGTGCATACACCTCACGCCACAACTCCAAGCCGCCGCCATAATATATCCAGGCATTCATTCCTTTTGCTGTCATACCAAACGGTACTGAAGAAAAAAATTGTGCCTCAGGTACTTTTCCTGCCCAATAATATGCAGAACCATGACCCATCTCCACAGAACCCTGTGAAACCGCATCAAATACTTGTAATGCTGGTACCAACTCACCACCAGCATAGACTTTGATATCAAGTCGTCCGTTACTCATAATCCGCACATCTTCTGCGAATTTTTCTGCGCCCTCCTGAAATATTGGGAAATTTGCAGGCCAGGTAGTTACCATCCTCCAATGAAATATTTTATTGTTTGCTTGTGTTTCGCCTAAGCCTGCTGATTGTCCGTCTGACTCTCCACATGCTCCAAGGAAAGTAACCAAAAAAAACAAAAAGATTATTTTCCACTGGTCTATCATAATTTTTATCCTTTAATATTTTGATTGTTTAGTGTTGGGTAGTTTGTAACCCCGCATACGCTGCCACTAACCATTTACTGCCAGCTTGCTCAAAATTAACCTGGATTCGAGTATGGTCGCCCGAACCTTCAAGATTAAGAATAACACCTTCACCAAATTTTGCGTGCAAAACTCGTTGGCCTAACGTGAACTCACTATCCTCCTTTGATATTGAATCACCATTAAACTTGGGTGTTGCCATAGCCCCGCCAAGACGAATTTCATTAATTAAGTCTGCTGGAAGTTCACGAATAAAACGAGAAGGTTGTGGATAATAATCTGACCCGTGCAATCTTCTATGCTGTGTATAGGTCAGTGTTAATGAGTATTGTGCACGTGTAATTCCAACATAACAAAGCCGTCGTTCTTCTTCCAGTTGAACAAGGTCTTCACTACTACGCTGATGTGGGAATAACCCTTCTTCCATTCCTACTAAAAAAACATTTGGAAATTCCAGTCCTTTGGCAGAATGTAGTGTCATTAAATGCGCACAATCTGTAAAGGCATCTGCCTGTGTTTCTCCTGCTTCCAATGCGGCGTGTGCCAGGAATGCAGATAATGGGTCCAGTATTCCCTTATCTTCTTCCGCAACCTCGAACTCACCAGCGGCATTAACGAGCTCCTCCAGGTTTTCAATACGCGCCATACCACGTTCTCCCTTTTCTTTTCGGAAGTGCTCAATCAATCCACTTTGTTTAATTACATTATCAACATTCTCGCTCAAAGGTATTCCTTTGTTTGATTGTTCCATTTTCTGCATGAGCAGCATAAAATTTTTCAGTGCCAACAGCGCACGTGCACTTAATAATTTGTACTGGATGATATGTTCAGTTGCCTGCCATAATGAACAATTATCTTTCTTCGCAATAGCGCGTAATTCTTCAACTGTACGTTGGCCTATGCCCCTTGTAGGGGTATTAATAATTCGTTCAAACGAAGCATCGTCTACATGAAAGGTGGCTAGACGTAAATAAGCCAATGCATCTTTGATCTCCGCGCGCTCATAGAAACGAAATCCACCATAAACACGATAAGGAATATTGGCATGCATCAACGCCTCTTCTATAACGCGGGACTGAGCACTTACCCGATATAATATAGCGCTATCGCTATAACTATTACTCTCCCCATACAACGAAATAATGCGCTCAACTACATAGCGCGCTTCATCCTGCTCGTTATATGCCATGTACAAACTTATCTTTTCCCCAGCATCATCATCAGTCCAAAGTTGTTTGCCTAATCTTGCATTGTTATTTGTTATCAGGGCATTAGCCGCACTCAAAATAGTTGAGGTTGAACGATAATTTTGTTCTAACTTGAGCAACTGTGCATTTTCAAAATCCTTATCAAATCGCTGCATATTTTCCATGCGTGCACCTCTCCAACTGTAAATCGACTGATCATCATCTCCGACAGCAAACAAAGAACCTGTTTTTCCTGTCAGCAGCCGTAGCCAGCCATACTGCAAGGTATTGGTATCCTGAAACTCATCAACAAGGAGATATCGAAAACGCTGATGATAATGTGTGAGTATCTCCTTCTGGTCCCGGAATAATTCATGCGCCCTGAGTAGTAACTCAGCAAAATCAACCAGACCCGAACGAGCACATACAGATTGATAAGTTTGATATATTTTTATCATGCGTTGTAGATTTACATCACCATTATCTTCTATATGCTTCGGCCGTAGACCTTCATCCTTACGCGCATTAATAAACCATTGTGCTTCTTTTGGTGGAAATTGTGATTCATCCAGTTCTAATGAACGGATTACACGACGAATCGTGCGAAACTGATCATCACTATCAAGAATTTGAAAACTTTGTTGCAAGCCTGCTTCTTGCCAATGTGCACGTAGCAATCGATGTGCGATACCATGAAACGTCCCAACCCACATGCCGCCTGTTGGTCTTTGTAACAAGGTTTCAATACGTGACCGCATCTCAGCAGCTGCCTTGTTGGTAAAAGTAACAGCTAAAATACCATACGGATTGACCTGTTCTGTTTGAATATACCAGGCTATACGATGGACCAATACTCTTGTTTTACCGCTTCCCGCACCTGCCAACACCAAAATGTTACCTATTGGCGCAGCAACCGCTTCACGCTGTGCCTCATTCAGGGAAGCAAGTACATTTGAAACATCCATTGAAAGATTCTACCAAATCAGGACTGATAATGTTTAAGCACCTTTACATATTAACAATGATAGAATTTGTCTTTCTTAAAAATCAGGAAGCTGAAGTGACATCTACAAAAATAACAACAACAGATCAAAACAAATCTGATCTGATCAATCTAATCAATCATGTGCTTGAAGAAGCAACATCACAAGGAGCAATTCAGGCAGAAGCGGATATTGGCACTGGCTCTGGACTCTCTGTCACAGTACGCATGGCCGAAGTTGAAAAAATTGAACATGAGCGTGATAAAGGCCTGAGTGTTACAGTTTACATCGACAAACAAAAAGGAAGTGCTAATTCATCAGATTTCAGTGAGGCTTCGCTTAAGGAAACTATTACAGCGGCTTGTAATATTGCACGCAATACAAGCCGGGACGAATTTGCTGGTCTGGTGGAAAAAGAATTAATGGCTAAGAATGTCCCTGATCTGAATTTGCATTATCCATGGTCAATCACACCAGAACGTGCCATAGAGACCGCCATAGACTGTGAAACACATGCACGAAATTTTGATCAACGTCTTACTAACTCTGATGGTGCTCTGGTAAGTACTTATTCTGGTATCCAGGCCTATGGTAATACAAATGGATTTACCAATGCCTGGAACTGGTCAAGTCATATGATCGATTGCACGATGATTGCAGAACATGCTGGCAATATGCAACGCGACGGCTGGTACAGCAAAACAAGGGACTTTAATGATTTACAAGACATAAAAAATATTGGCGAGGAAGCAGCACGACGCACAATTAATCGGCTAGATTCGAAAAAACTCTCTACACGCAGTGTGCCAGTCATTTTTGAAGCGCCTGTAGCATCAGGACTCTTTTCAGCTTTTATTACTGCAATCTCAGGGGGTAGCCTCTATCGCCGGGCCAGTTTTTTGTTAGATACATTAGGTGAACAAATTTTTGCTGATCACATTCATATTCATGAACAACCACATCTAAAAAAAGCACTGGGTAGTGCACCATTCGATTATGATGGGGTAACCACTCAAGCTCGCGATATTGTGAATGATGGCATATTACAAAGTTATATACTGGGTGGTTATTCTGCTCGTAAACTGGGGATGCAGACGACAGGTAATGCGGGTGGTGTGCATAATCTCATTATCGAACCAGGCCAACATAATCTTGAAAATCTCATTAAAGAAATGGACACTGGCTTATTGATCACGGATATGATCGGGTTTGGAGTCAATCAATTAACTGGTGATTATTCACGTGGGGTTGCAGGATTTTGGGTTGAAAATGGTGAAATTCAATACCCGGTGGAAGAAATCACGGTTGCAGGGAACCTGACAGAAATGTATAAACAAATAATTGCCATTGGGAACGATATAGATCCACGCGGCAATGTCCTCACTGGTTCGGTATTAATTGAAAATATGATAGTGGCTGGTGAATAATAATATAAATAATTTATAACTATTTTGTTTAAGGATGTCTATTATTAACTCATGACTATTCCACAAGAAGAGGTTCGGGTTGATACTGCCCGGAGTGATTGTGAAGCAATTATCGATGTTGCACGACAAATTATATTGGGGAAAGATGATGTAATTCGTCTTGCGCTTACCTGTTTAATAGCTCGCGGTCATTTATTAATCGAAGATTTACCAGGTGTTGGTAAAACAACATTGGCGCATGTACTAGCTAGTACACTTGGACTGGGTTTTCAACGTATTCAATTTACAAGTGATCTGTTGCCCGCTGATATACTTGGAGTCTCCATTTATAATCGTGATACTGGTAAATTTAATTTTCATCCAGGCCCAATATTCAATCAATTAATTCTTGCTGATGAAGTTAACCGTGCCACACCACGCGCACAAAGCGCATTGCTTGAGGCTATGGAAGAACAACAGGTTACTGTTGAGGGTAAAACAAGGCCTTTACCTAATCCATTCTTCGTGATCGCCACACAAAACCCTTCTACTCAAGTAGGCACATTTCCCTTACCCGAATCACAACTGGATCGTTTTATGATGCGTATTGAATTAGGATATCCAGATAGCAATGCAGAACGTGATTTACTCATTGGTCAAAACAGACGTGATTTATTACAAGATATTCAACATGTCATTCAACCTGAACGACTGCTGTCTATGCAACAGCAAGCTGGTGATATTCATGTCTCTTCTGCGTTATTAGATTATTTACAAGACATTTTGGAATTTAGTCGTCAGTCCGGTGATTATATTACCGGGCTTTCACCTCGCGCTGGATTAGCAGCGTTGCACTGTGCAAAAGCATGGGCATTGATGCAAGGACGTGCTCACGTATTACCTGAAGATATTCAGTTGGTATTGCCAAGTATTATTGGGCATCGACTACAACCGGCTAATGATGTGGGTACATCTTCATCATCAAAAACAGCAACGAATCTGATTAAGCAAGTTCCTATTCCCTGATCCAAAAATTTTATTAAGCAGGCATCATGGCCAACATTACGCTCACTGAACGCTTGCTTCCGCCCTCATATCTGAGCAAGTCGTCCGATACCATTCAATTAAATCGTCGGCGTATTTATATTCTTCCGACAAAACAAGGTATCGTGTTTACAGTATTACTATTAACCATGCTGTTAGGCTCAATCAACTACAACAACAGTATGGCGTTTATATTGACGTTTCTGCTCTGCAGTATGTTCTTTGTCGCCATGTTACATACGTTTCGAAATCTTGCAGGGTTAAATATTAGCGCAGCTCGACCAGAACCGGTATTTGCAGGTAATTTTGCGCTATTCCCTATCATTATTAATAACCGTGAAGGTCAAACGCGACCTGCAATAAATATTGTCAACCACCCTAAACATAAAGGGTTTTGGCGATTTTCATCAATATCTAATCAAATAATATTAGTAAGTATTGACGCTGATATGACAGAGCGTGCGATGCTCCCAGTATTGACTCATGTCCGCGGTCTGCTGCCGCTGGAGCGAATAATGATATATACCTATTTCCCATTAGGATTATTCAGGGCATGGTCGTATATCAATATTGATCAGTACTGCATTGTTTACCCAAAACCAGCGGGTACACTTGCCTTACCTCTCTCACATACTGAAGATTCTACTGGCCCATACGGTGCACAATCTGGTTCTGATGATTTCACCGGATTTCGAAGTTATCAGCCGGGGGATTCCATTAGGAAAATTGCATGGAAAATATTTGCACGCGAGCAGGGATTATTAATCAAAAAATTTAATGGTAATGCAATCAACGAAGTTATCCTGCAATGGGATGATGTATTACATCTAAATACTATTGAGGAGCGATTATCACAACTATGTCGATGGATAATAGAAGCGGAGAAAAAAAATGTAGTCTATTCATTAAAACTACCCAACAAAACTATTGAAACAGGGATAGGCCTTGCACATCAACGCCATTGCCTTGAAAGTTTAGCCCGATTTGGACTGGGGAAAAATGACTGATATTACACCCAGAAAAATTAATCTCTATGAACTGGGTTGCTTAATAACAGGTATAAGCATGGCTGCCTTGCCACATAGTCAACATGCTCCACTTTGGATCATTGTGTTCTTTTTACTATTAGTCAGTTTGCGAATTTTGGTCCATATTAAAAAAACTACATCAGCTAAAGAAAGGACGGTCTCTTGGTTTCGCATCAGTCAGCTTTTATTGATTATTGTTGGTGCTATTGGTGTTTACGTAAAATTTGGCACTTTACTGGGACGAGACCCGGGCGTATCACTGCTTGTATTACTGGCCGGATTTAAAATTTTGGAAACACATACAGCCCGCGATTTTTATATAGCCAATTTCCTTGGTTATTTTCTGATTATTACCAATTTTTTTTACACTCAGTCAATTTCCACTGCAGCATATATGACCATTACATTATTAGTCATTACATTCTCTCTACTCACTTTCAATGATAGCGGAAAAGCACTATCACAACTTGGCAGAGCACAATATGCCTGCATGTTATTAATTCAGTCATTCCCTTTGGCGCTGATATTATTTGTATTATTCCCACGTCTAAGCGGACCACTATGGGGGCTGCCAGAGGACGCCCATAGTGGGAAAACCGGTATTAGTGACACAATGGAACCTGGTGCACTTAGTCAACTTGTTTTATCTAATGATGTTGCCTTTCGCGTGCAGTGGAAAGATAAAATACCCAAACAGTCAGAACTGTATTGGCGTGGCCCCGTACTCTGGCACACTGATGGATATAAATGGTCTATCGGAAAAGATATTGTTGCTTATCCGGTTGATATCGCTCACTCAGGAAGTACGATCAATTACACCATAACCATAGTACCGCATAATAAGCCATGGATTTTTGCGTTAGAAATGCCTGTTACATTACCACCACAAACTTTATTGACACATGACTTACAACTACATGCGAAAGAACCCATTAACAAACCACAGCGCTATACACTTTCTGCATCCACTGATTTTCACATATCTAAGAAGAATCAGTTTGAACTATTTCGGGCATTGAAGTTACCTGAAGGATATCATGAAAAAACACGTCTGCTTGTACAATCATGGCAAGCAGACGGGCTGTCATCATTGCAAATTATTGATAAAGCATTACAAATGTTTAATAAAGATGAATTTTACTACACTTTAACACCACCTTTGCTTACACAAGATTACGTTGATGATTTTTTATTTAGTACTAAACAAGGATTCTGCGAACATTATGCCAGTGCATTTGTTGTTATGATGCGTGCTGCTGGGATTCCGGCGCGTGTCGTTACTGGGTATCAAGGTGGCACATTAAATCCTGTTAGCGATTACATGATTATCTATCAACGTAACGCACATGCCTGGACTGAGATATGGTTAGACGAACGGGGCTGGACACGTATTGATCCAACCGCTGCAGTTTCACCTGAACGCATAAATCAAGGCATAGAAAATGCCTTGCCTGAATCTATCATCTACATCCCTTATCTAATTAATAAAAGTATTTTTGCCAGAAATATTTGGCAACGGTTAATTAATAATTGGGATATGGTAAATCATTATTGGAATGAATGGGTAATTAGTTATGGCCCACAGAGACAGATACAATTTTTACGTCAATTTGGCATAGCTAATGCCGATTGGAAAAATTTAATTATTGTTTTACTTGTCGCAATGGCAATCGTTTTAGGCATAATTTGTCTCACTATATTTACACAAAAAAGAAACGACAGAGATCCTGCGAAAGTTCTTTACGATAAATTTTGTAATAAACTTGCGATAAAAGGAGTACAACGCAGACCAAATGAAGGACCAATAGATTTTGCTAAGCGCGCATCGATAAAACTCGGAAAATATAGAATGCCCATTAAAGAAATAACGTCACTCTACGTTACGACACGATACCATTCACAACATGCCCAGTTGAACGCACTGAAAGAAAAAGTACATTCTTTCAAATTTTGATTTGGACTTATTCTTCCTGTTAGAAACAGCCAGATAATACGATTTTTATGACTGTATTTAAAAATATATTATTTATAATTAAAAATTATAAAGATTATTTAACCAATAAATTCATCAAAAGAATTGGAATTTGTGGCGCACCTATGTTTATAGTTGGTTGTGACCATAGCGGCACTTCTTTGTTACTAACCATCCTTGGCTCACACTCAAATATTTATGCCGTCCCATTCGAGAGTAAAATTACATATAAATCAAACAAACAGAAATATTTTAATCAATTTAACAGACTTGCTATAGCAATGGGCAGACATACAATTTATGTTAATTTGGAGCAAAATTGTTTAAGAATTTACATGTATATTTTATGCAGATTAGCATAGATGCCCTTCTTATCTAACAATTCCTCGTGAGTACCTGTTTGTACGATTTTTCCTTGATCAATAACAACAATACGATCAGCTTTTTGAATAGTGGATAGACGATGAGCAATTATCAGACAGGTGCGCCCTTGTTCAACCCTCTCCAATGCGGACTGAATTTGTCTCTCAGACTCTGTA
>CAZCXC010000195.1:0-16584 GCA_964502505.1 uncultured Enterobacteriaceae bacterium | reverse complement strand
TGTCCAAGGAAAAATTTGAAAGAACGAAGCCACATGTAAACGTAGGCACGATTGGTCATGTAGACCATGGTAAGACGACGCTGACGGCGGCGATCACAAAGATCATGAGTGAAAAGCATGGTGGAGAGTTCAAGGCCTATGACCAGATTGATAACGCGCCGGAAGAGCGGGAGCGAGGGATCACCATCGCGACGGCACATGTGGAATACGAGACGGACAACCGCCATTATGCGCACGTGGATTGTCCGGGGCATGCGGACTATGTGAAGAACATGATCACGGGTGCAGCGCAGATGGACGGCGCAGTGTTGGTCGTGAGTGCGGCCGATGGACCGATGCCACAGACGCGGGAACACATCTTGTTGGCACGGCAGGTGGGTGTGCCGTATATCGTGGTATACCTGAACAAGGCAGATCAGGTGGATGATGCAGAACTATTAGAGCTGGTGGAGCTGGAAGTACGGGAGTTGTTGGATAGCTATGAATTTCCGGGGGATGATACGCCGATTGTGACAGGGAGTGCCTTGAAGGCCCTGGAAGGGGACACGAGTGATATTGGTATCCCGTCGGTTGAGAAATTGCTGGCGGCGATGGATGAGTACATTCCGGTGCCGGAACGGCCGGTGGACCAACCGTTTTTGATGCCGATCGAAGACGTATTCTCCATATCGGGTCGCGGTACGGTGGTGACGGGCCGCGTCGATCGCGGGATCGTGAAAGTAGGAGAAGAGATAGAGATAGTGGGTATTAAGGAGACGCAGAAGACCACGTGCACGGGTGTGGAGATGTTCCGGAAGTTATTGGATGAAGGCCGGGCGGGAGACAACGTGGGTGTTCTGTTACGTGGTACCAAGCGCGAAGAAGTGGAACGTGGACAGGTATTGTGTAAGCCGGGGTCGATCACCCCGCATACGCATTTTGAATGTGAAGTGTATGTGTTGAGTAAGGAAGAAGGTGGACGACATACACCGTTTTTTGCGAACTACCGGCCGCAGTTTTATTTTCGGACGACGGATGTGACGGGCGCGGTGGAATTACCGGCGGGCACCGAGATGGTGATGCCGGGGGATAATATCAAGATCACGGTGCAGTTGATTGCGCCGATAGCGATGGAAGAGGGATTACGCTTTGCTATCCGGGAAGGTGGCCGGACGGTAGGTGCGGGTGTCGTATCCAAGGTTATTGAGTAACTGTAAATGGCAGAACAACAACAAATCATACGTATACGCCTTAAGGCTTTTGATCACCGGCTGATCGATCAGTCGACACGTGAGATCGTGGAGACTGCGAAGCGTACAGGTGCCCAGGTTAAGGGGCCGATCCCACTGCCAACCAAGAAAGAGCGGTTTACGGTTTTGATTTCACCGCATGTAAATAAAGATGCACGTGATCAATATGAAATTCGTACCCACAAACGATTAATGGATATTGTAAATCCAACGGACAAGACAGTTGATGCATTAATGAAACTGGATCTTGCTGCTGGTGTTGATGTGCAGATTAAGCTGAGTTGATACGAGAGTAATTTAAGAATGACTATTGGCATTATAGGACGCAAAAGAGGGATGACGAGGGTCTTTACAGAAGAAGGCCAATCTATTCCTGTGACAGTAATTGAAGCTGAGCCAAATCGGGTGACATTACTTACTTGTCCTGATCGTAATGGTTATCGTGCTGTACAAGTGGCATGGGGAAAGAAAAAATTAGGCAAGATAACCAAAGCGCAGGCAGGAATTTTTGCCAAGGCTAATATTGAAGCGGGAGAGGGACTAGCTGAGTTTCGATTACAAGACGGGGAGGGAGAAGAACTCAGTCCGGGTAGCGAAATTAAAGTAGATATTTTTGAAGCAGGCCAGAAAGTTGATGTTTCAGGTACAACGATTGGTAAAGGATTCGCTGGAGCTGTTAAAAGGCATCACTTTGAAATGGGTGATGCGACACATGGTAACTCGCTTTCACATCGTTCTGCAGGTTCTATCGGCCAGTGTCAATTTCCAGGGCGCGTATTTAAAGGTAAAAAAATGGCCGGCCAGATGGGAAATGTTAATCGAACCGCCCAAAATCTGGAAGTTGTTAAAGTTGATGATGAACGCAATCTATTATTGATAAAGGGAGCTGTGCCGGGGGCAAAAGGAGGCAAAGTGTTAATTAAACCTTCGATCAAGGCGCGTACACAAGGTGGGTAACATGGAACTGAAAGTCTACACACCAGGCAAGAAAACAGCAGGCAAGATGAAGGTTGCAGATAGTGTATTTGCGGCAGATTTTAATGAAACATTAATACATCAGGTGTTAACCGCGTTTATGGCGGGTTCACGTAGCGGCAGTAAGGCGCAGAAAAGTCGATCTGAAGTCAGGGGTGGTGGTAGAAAACCGTTTAGGCAAAAAGGTCTTGGTCGTGCTCGGGCAGGTACAATTCGTAGTCCTATATGGCGTGGAGGTGGTGTCACTTTTGCTGCAAAACCAAAAAAATATTCGCAAAAAGTGAACAAAAAAATGTATAGAAGTGCAATGCGTTCTATTTTTTCTGAATTAGCAAGACAGGAAAGACTAGTTTTAGTCAATGAATTTGAATTAGAAAAACCAAAGACAAAATCGTTTATTGAAAAACTTAATGCGTTGAGTCTGGATGAAGCACTCATCATTACTGACAAGGTTGCCGAAAATTTATATCTTGCAGCACGTAATATCCCGCGGGTTGATATTATCGATACTGTTGAGATTAATCCTTTTACATTAATAGGATTCGATAAGGTTGTTATGACGAAAGGCGCGGTTAAAAAAGTTGAGGCATGGCTATCATGAGCCAGGAGAGATTAATGAAAGTATTGCTTGAACCGCGCATAACGGAAAAAAGTTCATTGTTAGGTGATAAATACAATCAATATGTATTTAAGGTTGTAAAGGGTGCAAGTAAACCAGAGATTAAAAAAGCAGTTGAACTGTTATTTGAAGTTGAAGTCGAGTCTGTGCAAGTGTTGAATGTTAAAGGAAAAAGCAAGCGCTTCAGTCAGATGCTGGGTCGCCGATCGGATTGGAAAAAGGCCTATGTTAAATTAAAGCCTGGTTTTGATATTGACTATATGGGGGCGCAGTAATTGCGAATAAATGATGCCATTAGTTAAACCAAAACCTACTTCACCTGGTCGTCGCTCACAGATCAAGGTTCTAAATCCTGACTTATATAAGGGTAAACCATATGAACCCTTACTTGAGCACCAGAGTAAAAATTCTGGTCGTAATAATCAGGGGAGAATAACCGTTCGTCATCGAGGCGGTGGTTCCAAGCAGCGTTATCGTATTATTGACTTTAAGCGTGACAAAGATGGTATTGCGGCAAAAGTAGAGCGTATCGAATACGATCCAAATCGAACAGCACACATTGCACTACTACTCTATGTTGATGGTGAACGACGTTACATTATTGCTCCGAATGGAGTGAAGCAAGGGGATGAAGTTATGTCTGGTAACGATGCGGCTATTCAAACAGGTAATTGCTTACCGTTATGTAACATTCCTTTGGGTACTACGGTGCATTGTATTGAGATGAAGCCAGGCAAAGGTGCACAAATAGCACGCAGTGCGGGAGCAAGTGTGCAACTTGTTGCTCGTGAAGGTGCGCATGCCACTTTACGATTACGATCAGGTGAAATGCGTAAGGTCTTTGCTGATTGTCGAGCAACGATTGGCGAAGTTGGTAATACTGAACATTCGCTCAGTTCATTAGGTAAGGCAGGTGCAAAACGCTGGCGTGGTATCAGGCCTACAGTACGTGGTGTGGCAATGAATCCGGTTGATCATCCACACGGGGGTGGTGAAGGTCGTACGTCAGGTGGTCGTCACCCGGTGACGCCCTGGGGGCAACCTACTAAAGGTTATAAAACACGAACAAACAAACGTTCCGATAATCTTATCGTGCGTAAACGGAAGAAATAAAGAGGAATATTGTGCCACGTTCAATTAAAAAAGGTCCGTTTGTTGATCATCACCTGATGAATAAGGTGGTGGCTGCAAAAGAAAATAATGACAAGCGTCCCATTAAGAGTTGGTCGCGGCGATCAATGATTTTGCCTGACATGGTGGGTTTGACGATTGCTATACATAATGGACGCGATCATGTTCCAGTATTTATTACGGAAAACATGGTTGGCCATAAGTTGGGTGAATTTGCTATGACGCGTACTTATCGAGGTCACACAGCAGATAAAAAAGTAAGTTAACTATATAACATGGCAACTACAGCAACATTAAAATATGCGCATCTTGCGCCACAAAAGATGCGTCTGGTGGCTAATCAGATACGTGGTTTGTCTGTTGACAATGCGCTGAATATTCTTAACTTCAGCAATAAAAAAGCAGCGGGCATTATTAAAAAAGTATTGGAGTCAGCTATAGCAAATGCTGAACATAATGATGGTGCTGATATTGATGAATTAAAAGTTACTTCGATTTTCGTTAATCCGGGGCCAGTCGCCAAGCGATTACGTGCAAGAGCACGTGGGCGTGCTGACAGAATTTTAAAACGAACAAGTCACCTTACAGTGATAGTCGCTGAGACAGAAGAGTGAAATCATAATGGGACAAAAAGTACATCCAACTGGTATTCGTCTGGGTATTATTAAAGATTGGACGTCAAAGTGGTATGCCGATTCTAAGGATTATGCAAATTTTTTGCATACTGATTTACAGATTCGTGATTATTTACGCAAAAAATTATCTAACGCATCGGTGAGCCGAATACAGATTGAACGGCCTGCCGGTAATGCCAGAATCATAATACATACAGCACGACCCGGTATTGTAATCGGTAAAAAAGGCGAAGATATTGAACGTCTGCGTGTTCATATATCAAATATGTTAGGTGTACCTGCACAAGTGAGTGTAGAGGAAATTCGAAAACCAGAATTGGATGCTTATCTTGTTGCCGAAAGTGTTGCACAACAAATTCAGCGACGCATTATGTTCCGCCGCGCTATGAAGCGTGCTGTAACAAATACTATGCGATTGGGTGCAGAAGGTATTCGTATTAATGTCAGTGGCCGATTAAATGGTGCTGAAATTGCGCGTTCTGAGTGGTATCGGGAAGGGCGTGTGCCACTGCATACCTTACGTGCAGATATTGATTATGGTTTTGCCGAAGCCCTTACCACTTACGGCATCATTGGAATTAAAGTTTGGATTTTTAAAGGTGAAATTTTTAGTCACGTTGAAGAAACTGAAGCAGAAACAACTGTTGAAGCAACTACAAATTGATAGGGTATTGATACGTGTTACAACCGAAACAAACAAAATTCAGGAAGCAGAGCAAAGGTCGAAATCGTGGCATTGCGACCGTTGCTAACAAAGTAAGCTTTGGTGAATATGGACTGAAGGCGACGACACGGGGTCGTATTACTGCGAGGCAAATAGAAGCAGCCCGACGTGCGATAACGCGTAAAGTAAAACGTGGCGGAAAAGTTTGGATCCGTATTTTCCCAGATAAGCCGATAACAAAGAAGCCGTTAGAAGTCAGGCAGGGAAAAGGTAAAGGTAATGTTGAGTATTGGGTGGCCCAGGTTCAGCCTGGCAGGATGCTCTATGAAATGGAAGGTGTACCAGAAGAATTGGCACGAGAAGCGCTTAAATTAGCAGCAGCAAAATTGCCAGTGAGAACAATATTCACAACTAGGACGATGCTGTAATGAATGCTGCTGAGTTAAGGGCTAAACCCCAGGAAGAATTGCAGGAAGAATTATCAAAACTTCTGCGTGAACAGTTTAATTTACGCATGCAAAAAGGCTCAGGGCAATTGTCAAAACCGAGTGAAGTAAAACGAGTGCGAAGAGAGATTGCTCGCGTAAAAACAATTTTGACAGAAGTCGCTACAAGTGAAGTCCCTGCAGGCAAAGAGTAATGAAAGGTAAAAATTAATGAGCGATACGCAAAAAACAGCTAAAACCCTAACGGGTTGCGTTGTGAGTAATAAAATGAATAAAACAATTGCTGTTTTAACTCAGCGTACAGTTAAGCATCCGTTATATGGAAAATATATAAGGCGCTCAACAAAACTGTTAGCTCATGACGAAAATAATGAATGTAAAGAAGGTGATATTGTTGTTATTGAAGCTTCACGACCAATTTCAAAAAGTAAAGCCTGGCGGCTACAGAAGATTGTCACCAAGGTACAAGAAATTTAGAGAAGTGAAAGGAGAACGCACATGATACAGATGCAGACAATGCTTGATGCCGCTGATAATAGCGGTGCTCGGCGATTGATGTGCGTTAAAGTATTGGGTGGTTCAAAAAGGCGTTATGCCAATATCGGTGATGTGATCAAGGTGAGTGTGAAAGAAGCCATCCCGCGTGGCAAGGTAAAAAAAGGCGAATTATATAATGCTGTCGTTGTACGTACTCGTAAAGGTGTGCGTCGTCCAGATGGTTCATTGATCAGGTTTGATGGCAACGCAGCTGTACTTTTGAATAATCAGTTACAACCGATAGGTACGCGTATTTTTGGGCCTGTGACACGCGAATTGAGGAGTGCAGCATTTATGAAGATTGTATCTCTTGCACCAGAGGTTTTATAAATCATGCGTAAACTCAAGAAAGGTGATGAAGTAGTTATCCTGTCTGGTAAGGATAAGGGTAAGCGTGGAATAATTTTAAATGTTATGTTTAAAGAAGAAAGGGTGATTGTTGAAAATGTTGGCATGGTAAAACGTCATACCAAGGGTAACCCTATGCAGGGTACCCCAGGTGGTATTATTGAAAAAGAAATGCCTATACATATTTCAAATGTCGCCGCCTGGAATCCGATAAATGAAAAACCGGATCGTATTGGATTCAGGACACTAGAGGACGGCCAAAAAGTTCGTTATTTCAAATCCAATAACGAAGTTGTTGACGTTTAAAGGTAGAAGCAGAATGGCCAGATTACAGGATTTTTATCGTGAACAAGTAATACCTCAGCTGACTGAGCAGTTTGGGTATAAGACGGTTATGGAAGTACCACATATTAGCAAGGTTACACTGAATATAGGTTTGGGCGAAGCAGTTGCTGATAAAAAAGTTGTTGATCATGCAGTGGATGATCTAATAAAAATTGCAGGGCAAAAGCCAATTGTCACGAACGCGAGAAAATCAGTTGCTAATTTTAAAATACGTGAAGGTTGGCCAAATGGTTGTAAGGTAACACTACGCAGAGAACGTATGTATGAATTTCTTGATAGATTGATATCAATCGCGATCCCAAGAATACGTGATTTTCGTGGCTTTAGTGCAAAATCATTTGATGGGCGTGGTAATTATAGTCTTGGTGTGAAAGAGCAGATTATTTTTCCAGAGATTGATTACGACAAAATAGATGCACTCAGAGGCATGGATATTTGTATAACGACAACTGCTAAGACGGATGAAGAAGGCCGCGCATTATTATCCGCTTTTAATTTCCCATTACGTAACTGAGGGACGGAAAACAATATGGCAAAAATGTCTATGATTAATCGCGAAAGAAAACGTAATCGTTTGGTTAAAAAATTTGCAGCAAAGCGTGCTGAGTTGAAAAGTAAAATAATAGACATGACCTTAAGCGAAGAAGAACGAGCGGGGGCAAGAAGAAAATTGAGCATGCTGCCACGGGATTCAAGTGCTGTGCGTTTACGTAATCGTTGCAAGCTTACCGGTCGTCCACATGGTTATTATCGTAAATTTGGGCTTGGTCGTAACAAATTGCGTGAAGCAGCAATGCGTGGTGATGTTCCAGGCCTGGTTAAAGCAAGCTGGTAAAGAAGAGATTAAATTATGAGTATGCACGATCCAATTGCAGATATGTTAACCCGAGTTCGGAATGGACTGGCGCAGGCAAAGATATCAGTGGCGATGCCTGCATCAAAGCTCAAGGTAGCTATTGCAGATATATTGAAAGAAGAAGGTTATATCAATGGCTATCATCTTGATGAAGATAAAAGCAAAAAAACATTGACTATTGAATTGAAATATTTTGATGGTAAGCCAGTGATTGAGATGTTAAAGAGAGTCAGTAAACCCAGTTTACGCAGGTACAGATCAAATAGTGATCTGCCAAAAGTGATTGGTGGTTTGGGTACAGCAATTATTTCCACTTCTAAAGGGGTAATGACGGACAGGAGTGCACGTGCTCAGGGTATCGGCGGTGAAATTTTATGTTACGTTGCTTGATGGGCTAAGAGAATGTCAAGAATAGCTAATATTCCAATTGCAATTCCATCAGGTGTGGAAGTCAGTATTAATGGTAATAATCTGACTATTAAAGGCAGTAAGGGTGAACTAAGATATGTTGCACACCCATTAGTCGCTGTTAAGCATGAAGACAATGCTCTGAAATTTGCAGCAAATAATAACTCGAAATCCGCTAATGCGCTTACAGGTACAACACGTGCGTTATTACAAAATATTATTACAGGGGTAAGTGAGGGGTTTGAACGTAAATTAGAAATAATCGGGATTGGTTATCGGGCACAGGTGCAGGGTAAGGTGCTCAATCTTACATTGGGGTTTTCTCATCCTGTCAATTTTGAAATTCCTGAAGGAATAATTATTGAGACACCGAGCCAGACAGAGATTGTTATAAAGGGTATGGAGAAACAAAAAGTTGGACAGGTGGCGGCTAATATTCGTGCTTTTCGTCCACCTGAACCTTATAAAGGAAAAGGTGTTCGTTATTTAGATGAAATAATTGTCCGTAAGGAAGCCAAAAAGGCGTAAGTAAAGATATGAATAAGAAAATTGCAAGAATAAAACGAGCGCAACGTACCCGAGCAAGAATCAGACTAAAAGGGGCAAATCGTCTTTGTGTACACAGAACACCAAGACATATGTATGCGCAGATTATCGCACCGAATGGTTCAGAGGTATTGACCAGCGCATCCACATTAGACAAAGAGGTAAAGAAAAAAATTAAGTACAGTGGCAACACAGATGCGGCTGCGATAGTAGGAAAAATATTAGCAGAACGGGCAAAGAAGGCCGGCGTAACAAAAGTTGTGTTAGACCGATCGGGTTTTAAATATCACGGTCGAATTAAGGCACTTGCAGACGCTGCTCGCAAACAAGGTATGGAGTTTTAATAATGGCAGTCTCTGAATCAATTACTGGGAACGAAGATCTTCTGGAAAAGCTGATAGACGTTAATCGTGTTGCCAAGGTCGTAAAAGGCGGTAGACAATTTGGTTTTGCTGCACTAACTGTGGTGGGTGATGGTAATGGCAAGGTTGGTTTTGGCCGCGGTAAGGCAAGAGAAGTGCCAATTGCTATTCAGAAAGCGATGGAAAATGCGCGCAGGAATATGGTTCATGTTCCCTTAAATGAAGGCACATTGCATTATGCGATTACTGCGGAATATGGTGCAGCTAAGGTTTTTATGAAACCTGCTTCTGAAGGTACCGGTATTATCGCAGGTGGTCCTATGCGTGCTGTGTTCGAAGTCGTTGGTATTCATAATGTATTGGCTAAATCTATAGGTTCAACGAATCCTGTCAACGTTGTGCATGCAACGGTAAGAGGACTACAAGCCATAAACTCACCTGAAATGATTGCTGCCAAACGTGGTAAATCAGTTGAAGAAATTCTGGATTAATAATGGCGACAAAAAAGAAACAACTTAAGGTGACATTGAAGCGGAGTACTAACCGAAGACTCGCTGCGCACAAGGCGTGTGCTAGTGGTTTAGGTTTACGTCGTATAGGTCACACTGTCACTGTTGTCGACACGCCAGAAAACAGGGGCATGATCAACAAAATATCTTACCTGCTCGTAGTTGAGGAAACATAACAATGCGATTGAATACGTTAAAACCTAAACAAGGTGCTAAGTTTACAAGCAAGCGCGTTGGTCGCGGTATAGGTTCCGGAGTTGGCAAAACCTGTGGTCGTGGACATAAAGGGCAGAAATCACGTTCAGGTGGTTACCATAAAACGGGATTTGAAGGTGGACAGATGCCATTGCAACGGCGATTACCAAAAATAGGGTTCCATTCCCGAATGGCACAATCTACTGCTGAGGTTCGTTTACACGAACTAAATAAGTTGGATGCAGACACCATCGATCTTGCTGCTTTGAAAGCAGCCAATATAGTTTCTAAAAATATAAAACGAGCCAAAATTTTTGTACAGGGTAAATTAGAGAAAGCAGTAACGATTAAAGGATTAGGTGTAACAAAAGGTGCCCGTGCGGCAATTAAAGCCGCGGGTGGCAAGGTGGTTGAAGAGTAAATGTCAGCAGCAAGTCCAGCAATTCCAGGTGGTTTAGCCGGTCTGGGGCAACTGAAAGAGTTGCGTCGACGTTTGCTGTTTGTGTTGATCGCATTGTTTGTGTTTCGTACTTGTACATTTATACCCGTACCAGGCATCGATCCTGATCAACTGGCAAGAATGTTTGATCAGCAAACTGGCACCATCCTTGATATGTTTAATATGTTTTCCGGTGGGGCACTGGAACGTTTATCAGTCGTTGCTTTGGGTATTATGCCGTATATCTCTGCCTCTATTATTATGCAGTTGTTAACGTTTATTGATCCGAAATTAAAGCAGTTGCGTAAAGAAGGTGAATCGGGCCGGCGCAAGATTACACAATACACTCGCTATGGAACGGTATTATTAGCAACTTTCCAGGCGTTTGGTGTTTCTATTGCGTTGGAAAATCAGAATGTCGTATTACAAGCGGGTCTTGGATTCAGAATCACTGCTGTTACGACATTGGTTACAGGCACATTATTTTTAATGTGGCTTGGTGAACAGATAACTGAACGTGGTGTGGGGAATGGGATCTCGATGATAATTTTTGCGGGTATTGTGGCAGGTTTACCTTCTGCTATTGCCGGTACAATGGAATTATCTCGCACAGGGGAATTGCATTTACTGGCCGTTATTGGATTGTTTGCGCTCGCTATAATCGTGACCGGATTTGTGGTTTTTGTTGAACGTGGGCAACGACGAATAACAGTTAATTACGCTAAGCGCCAAGTGGGCCGTAAGATGTATGCGGGGCAATCCAGTCATTTACCCTTGAAACTAAATATGTCTGGGGTCATACCACCTATCTTTGCATCAAGTATGATTTTGTTTCCGGCCACTATTGCGGGTTGGTTTGGACAAAGTGAAGGCATGCGTTGGTTACAGGATATATCAACCGTCATGTCACCAGGGCAACCAATTTATGTATTTTTATATGCCGCTTTTATTATTTTCTTTTGTTTCTTTTATACGGCAATCGTATTCGATCCGAAGGAGACAGCGGACAACCTGAAAAAATCAGGTGCATTTATCCCGGGGATGCGACCAGGCGAGCAAACAGCGCAATATCTGGATAATGTGTTAACTAAATTAACTATGGCGGGTGCGACCTACATTACGTTTGTTTGTTTATTACCTGAGTTTTTAATTTTGAAATTCAATGTTCCATTTTATTTTGGCGGTACTTCATTGTTAATTATTGTCGTTGTTGTGATGGATTTTATGTCCCAGATTCAAGCACATTTGATGTCACATCAATATGAAGGCTTATTGAAAAAAGCTAATCTGAAGAGTCATGGCAGGCGATAGGGTGAAGGTGAATATCGGAGAATTGTTATGAAAGTAAGAGCATCAGTAAAAAAAATGTGTCGTAATTGTCGAATCGTTAAACGCAAGGGTGTAGTGCGCGTTATATGTTCTGATCCACGTCACAAACAACGTCAGGGTTAACAGGAGATTAGCGGAGAAAAATTATGGCTCGTATAGCTGGAGTCAACATACCAGATAACAAACATCTAAGTATCGCGTTGACCTATATTTATGGTATCGGTAGCACACGTGCAAATAAAATTTGCGATGTCACCGGACTACAAACCCAGGCAAAAGTCAGGGAACTTTCTGAAGTTGAACTTGATAAAATTCGTGTGGAAGTTGCCAAATATGATTTGGAAGGTGATTTAAGGCGCGAAGTCGCAATGAATATTAAACGTTTGATGGATTTAGGTGCTTATCGCGGGATCCGTCATCGTCGTGGCTTACCTGTGCGTGGCCAACGAACACAAACCAATGCCCGTACGCGTAAAGGTCCACGACGAGCAGTCAAAAAATAAAGATTTAACAGGTTAATATTATGGCAAAAACGACAACCCGAAAGAAACGTGTAAAGAAAACAGTAGTCGATGGTATAGCCCATATTCATGCTTCATTTAACAATACCGTTGTGACTATTACTGATCGTCAAGGAAACACATTGACATGGGCAACCGCAGGCGGAAGCGGATTTAGAGGTTCACGTAAGAGCACGCCTTTTGCTGCACAGATTGCTTCGCAAAAAGCAGGTGAATCAGCGTTGGAGTTTGGCATGAAAAACCTGGAAGTCTTTATCAAGGGACCTGGACCAGGCCGAGAATCTGCCGTGCGGGCGCTTAATGCTGTTGGTCTCAAGATTACGAATATTACCGACGTTACGCCTATTCCGCACAATGGTTGCCGCCCACCAAAAAAACGGCGCGTATAAGTTTGGAGTAAAGATATGGCACGATATTTAGGACCAAAATGTAAACTCAGTAGACGCGAAGGGACTGACTTGATGTTGAAGAGTCGTGCGCGTCCGCTCGAATCGAAATGTCAGATTGACAAGACACCCGGTACGCAAGGCTCGCGGCCGAAACGATTGTCTGATTATGCCTTACAGTTGCGTGAAAAGCAGAAGCTACGACGTATTTATGGGATATTAGAAAAACAGTTTCGTAAATATTACAAAGAAGCCGCACGCATTAAAGGATCAACTGGTGAAAACCTGCTTACATTGCTCGAGTGTCGTCTGGACAATGTTGTTTATCGCATGGGTTTCGGTACTACTCGTAATGAAGCCAGACAATTAGTCAGTCACAGGGCTATCCTGGTGAATGGAAAGTCAGTCAATATACCTTCCTATCAGGTACGGCCATCAGACACGATTGCGATTCGGGAAAAGAGCAAAAAACAAGTGCGTATCCAGGACGCACTCACAATTTCAGAGCAATACGGTTTTCCAGATTGGGTTGAGGTAAATATAAAGAAAATGGAAGGTGTTTTTAAAATAGTTCCGGAGCGTAGCGAATTACCGCCGGATATCAATGAACAACTCGTAGTTGAACTTTACTCCAAGTAAGCGAGGGAGGAACGGACACATGTCAGTAGCATTTAGTGAATTATTAAAACCGCGACGGGTTGACGTTGAACCTATCAATGACTTTCGCGCCAAGATTATTATTGAACCACTTGATCGTGGTTTTGGCCATACCCTGGGTAATGCACTACGACGTGTATTGCTTTCATCCATGTCTGGTTGTGCAGTGACTGAAGTTGAAATTGAAAACGTCTTGCATGAATACACCACGATTGAAGGAGTACAAGAAGACGTCACAGACATTTTACTCAACCTGAAAGGCCTGGCTATTAAAATGCATGCCAAAGATGAGGCAATACTATCATTACGGAAGAATGGTCCAGGTGAAATCAAGGCGAGTGATATCACGGTGGATCATGATGTCGAGATTGCTAATCCGGATCACCTGATTGCAAACTTAACAAAATCAGGCGAGTTAAATATGACCATGAAAGTTGTGCGTGGACGTGGTTATAAACCAGCGGTCATTGGCAGCAGTGATGAAGAACAAGTCGTTGGTCGGTTAAAACTGGATGCCTCATTCAGCCCAATCCGTCGGGTTTCCTATGATGTCCAGAGTGCTCGTGTTGAACAGCGTACTAACCTGGACAAACTTATTCTTGAGATTGAAACGAATGGGACTATTGATCCAGAAGATGCAGTACGCGAATCAGCACGTATATTGCGTGGTCAATTGGCAGTATTTGTTGATTTGGAAGCGGAAGATTCAGAAGAAGCCAGCACCAGCAATGAACCGGAAGTTGATCCCATATTATTAAGGCCAGTAGATGATCTGGAATTGACAGTTCGTTCGGCTAACTGTCTGAAGGCGGAAAGCATTTATTTCATTGGTGATTTAATCCAGCGTACTGAAGTAGAATTGTTAAAAACACCTAACCTTGGCAAGAAATCACTCACCGAGATAAAAGATGTCCTGGCTTCACGTGGCCTGGCCTTGGGTATGCGTCTGGAAAACTGGCCGCCATCGGGACTGTATGAAGACAGGGACACCGTTCAGTCAGCTGAGGTATTACTTGGTTCGCATCAATATAGAGAAAAGTGAAATGCGCCATCGAGAAAGTGGTAGAAAATTAAACCGCAATAGCAGCCATCGTAAAGCGATGTTTCGTAATATGACGGTATCGCTCATGCAGCATGAGATGATCAAGACGACCTTGCCCAAAGCCAAGGAATTGCGCCGTGTGGCAGAGCCTTTGATCACCCTGGCCAAGAATGATTCCGTCGCAAAACGGCGGCTGGCCTTTTCTCGGCTACGTGATCGTGCTACTGTCACCAAACTATTTAGTGAACTGGGACCACGTTACAAGGAGCGTCCTGGCGGTTATCTGCGAATCCTGAAATGTGGTTTTCGCACGGGCGACAAGGCTCCAATGGCTATTGTGGAGCTTGTTGATAGACCGAATACAGACTTGGAAGACAATAACAAAAGCAAGGAAGAGGCATAATAAAAATAAGCGGTACATCTTTACCTTAGAACCGGGCTTTAGCCCGGTTTTCCTTTTCTAGTGTCATATTTTATTTGATACTTTGTTGCTTCCAGCATCTCCGCTACTCATTTATCACTATATAAATTCCGTTGCTCGATGCTGTCGCGCCGCGTCTCAAATAAAATCTGGCACCTGAAAAATCACTATATCCTTTATTAAAAATACACTACTTCAGTGACATTCATTTCACATCTAGCATAAACTGTGATTCATGATTGTTCTATTTACTGATTACGGGTTGGAGGGGCCTTATCTGGGGCAGGTGGAAGCAGTGCTCTATAGAGAAGCACCCGATGAAAAGATTATCAATTTGTTGGCGGATGCGCCAAGACAAAATCCCAAGGCGAGTGCTTATCTACTTGATGCATTAACAACAGGGTATCCAGAAAACACCATTTTCTTTTGTGTTGTTGACCCAGGTGTCGGTGGTTTTGAAGATTCACCTGTAGTAATAAAATTCGATAATCGATGGTTTATTGGTCCGGATAATGGTTTGTTTGATATTGTTGTTCGACAAGCAGAATATTTTAAATGCTGGAAAATACATTGGCGTCCGGAAAACTTATCGTCAAGTTTCCATGGACGTGATCTGTATGCGCCAGTGTGTGCAATGATTGCCAATGGTATTGATATCCCGGGCGAAAAAGTGATCTGGGAGGATAAGCATAGCTGGCCAGATGAATTGAATGAAATAATTTATATCGATCACTTCGGCAATTGTATGACAGCAATGAAAATGTCCAGTGTGGATAGCAAACAGGTTCTGTCAGTTGGTAATCACAATATAAAGCATGCAACAACATTTGCTGATGCAAAGGATGGCAAGGCTTTCTGGTATGAAAACTCAAATGGTCTGGTTGAAATAGCAGTCAATCAGGGAAGTGCGGAGGAAATATTGGGTTTGACTATTGGAAGTGCAATTGCTAATTAATTAAACTCAGCGAATACTTTGTTAGCAACGCCCATGGCATTAAAGGCAGACGGGTAACCGATATAGATCGTCATCTGGATAATGAGTGCTTTGATTTCTTCCTTGTTCATCAAATCATTCTCCAAAGCACCGCGAATATGCCATTCCAGTTGAGGTGTATTACCTGATGTAACGAGTGATGCGAGTGTGGCTATTTTTCTTGATTTTTGATCCAGCGACTTATCGGTGTACATATCAGCAAAGCCATGCTCGACAACAAATTTCAATAATTCTGGTGAAGCTTCACTAGCACCTTCAATACCTTTTTTACCTAAATGCAGTTCAGCTAGAGGTTTACCTTGTTCAAATTTTTCGCTCATGTTTTTCTCTCATTTAATTTTTGGTCTGGAAATGCTGCCATGTTATAAAACCATATATAGCAAAATTTATTAATATCACGAATATACCTATTGCTAATTGTAATCCGGGTGTTAATCCAGGTGGATAGATGATGGGTATAAGATAGTGTTCAATGAAACCACTAGTATAACCTGCTTCATTAGCATGACGGCGAAAATAGTTTTCCAAATGGGTTAAGGGGCAGATCCAGTAATTTATTTCGAGTAGTGCACCCCAGATGGCACAGGGGAGATGGATCCAGATCAGCCATCTCCATTTTATGACGAGGAGGGCACCGAGGACGACGAATAATATAAATAGTAGATGGGTTATTAGGGTTATATCGGCAAGGAGTTTGGGGATCATAATAGTTATTATCTTTCTTTTTGAGATTAAGTGCAGAACCTAAAAGAATAAATTATTTTTTGGCTACAGGTTTCACCTTGTACAGCGAGGTCACTGCTCCTTCGCATCCATGCGATCGCAGTATAAGTACATCCATGTACAAAACTTTTCTCATAAAGAAGTACCCAAGAAAACTTTCTCCGGATGCCTTGGTCTGCGACTGCCCTCGCTGTTCGTTGCGCTAACGCGCCGCTTAGATTCGTATCCCTGCTCAGCTGAGCTAAAAATGACGTCCTGTCATTTTTA
>CAZCXC010000194.1:0-7301 GCA_964502505.1 uncultured Enterobacteriaceae bacterium | reverse complement strand
CCCGATTCTTCAACGGCAGCCATGCCTGCCTTAAATCGTTGCCATTGGAATGGTGCTCCCAATGCATCAAGCACACTTATTGTGGCATCTGTTATTTCTGGTCCAATGCCATCACCCTCTATTAGAGTGACTGGAACATTTTTATTAATATTTTATATCCTTTGTTTCTATAAATATTACAATTTTTTTAATTTAATCAGAGGTTATTCTCTATTTGTAATGGGTCATTATATTTCTTTGCTTGTAAGTCAGTGGACATAACAGGAGTGAGGACAATTAGATCATGCAATATACGGGCTGTTTCATTTAACAAGATGTCCATTTTATCTTTATCTTCATCTTCATTTTCTGGCTCATCAATTTCTTGTGCACCCTGTAAGGGTTCAAGGCCTTGTGCTATCCTGAGTTCGTTTTTTAACTGGTGCCTGGTTGTCTGTAGTTGTTCTCTTTCTTTTTTACGTTTCGACTCAAGCAGTGATATTTCTTTTTTATCATTCGCATCACGAATTAATTGCAATTGTTTCAAAAAAAGTTTGAAACTCTTGTCAGATTGTATGCGATCTTTATGCAATTCAAGTGCAACAGAAAAATTATCTACTGGCGCGTTAACCTGTATATATTTTGCCGGGGCTACTTTATCCCAGGGGAGTGCATTATCCAGAGCACTCTCACCATATTCAGTGGCATCTACCGCTGTTGGATAAATAATATCGGGTATCACCCCTTTATGTTGATTACTGCCACCACTGATACGAAAAAATTGTGCAACTGTTGTTTTTAGTCGACCATGATTTATTTCAGAGTTACGGATAAATCGATTTAAATCTACGACATTCTGTACAGTCCCTTTCCCAAAAGTAGGTTCTCCTATAATTATTCCTCTACGGTAATCCTGTATAGCGCCTGCGAAGATTTCTGAGGCAGAGGCACTATTTCGATCAACCAGCACCGCTAACGGCCCTCCATAAATTATTGCCGGATCAGGATCAAAATTAGTTTCCACCTTACCTGAAGAATCTTTTGTTTGGACAATAGGTCCTTCCTTTATAAAAAGACCTGTAAGTTCTAATGCTTCAGATAATGAACCACCGCCGTTACCCCTTAGGTCAATCACCAAACCATCAATACTTTCTTTCTGTAGTTTAGTAATTAATTTTCTTACGTCACGTGAAGTACTTTTATAATCCTCATCACCTTTAGCTTGAGCAGCAAAGTCGATATAAAAAGTAGGTAAATCAATTATACCAATACGAACCGATGATTCGGGGATTTCAATTATTGACGATTGTGCTGCTTGCTCCTCAAGTTTTATTTTATTGCGTGTCAGTGTAATAATTTTAGTAGGTCCTTCAGGACCGGTATCTTTTGGCAGTATTTCCAGACGTAGTACGGTATCTTTTGGACCTCTTATTAGGTCGACGACGTCATCCAGACGCCACCCCACAACATCTATTACTTCATTGGTTCTACCTTGTCCAACGCCGATAATCTTGTCATCGGCGTGTATTTGATTACTAAGGCTGGCTGGCCCTCCTGGTATTACACGTTGTACCTGAGTATATTCATTTTCATTACGTAAAACTGCACCGATTCCTTCAAGTGAAAGTCGCATACTGATATCAAAATTTTCCGATGTTCGGGGTGAAAAATAAGCTGTGTGCGGCTCTATAGAAGTTGTGTAGGCATTTATAAATATTTGATAGACATCATTAGCATCTAATTGAAATGCACTGACGCGCGTCCTTTCATAGCGCTTACGTAATATTTCTTTTGCTTCATTTATTTCTTTATCTGCCAGATGCAGGTTAAGAATGTCATTTTTAACTCTCTTGCGCCAAATATCATTTAATTCTTTTTTATCTGATGCCCAAGGTAATTCCCGGCGGTCAAATTTATATTGTTCTTCAACATCAAAAGCAAAATCCTGTTTTAACAGAGTAAGTGCATAACTTACACGTTCATCGACCCGCTGACGATAAATTTTAAAAATATCAAATGCTATAGTTAAGTCTTGTTCTTGGAGTGCGTCATCTATTTGTTTTTCATAGATTAAAAATTCTTGTATATCTGTAATCGTAAAAAAAATACGATTTTGATCCAGGTTTTTAAGATATTTATTCAGAATAACAGCTGACAGCGTATCATCTAACTCCTTTTTTTTATAATGATAGCTATTAATAATATGTGTAATAATCCGGGTTATTTTTTCATGATTTTTAGTTGATGCCAGCTCATCTACAGATACCGTTGGTGCTTCCGCGAAGCTATTGGTCAAAGCCAGCGTAACAATAAATAGAATAGCAATCTTTAGTTTATACATTGAAGTGCTAGTATCTAATTTATTTGATTAAATGAATTAGTGTGAGATTTTCGCTGTTCAATAAATAAGCAAGGTTGAGCATAGGAAATATTATAACGCTAAGTGAATGCCAAAAAAGTTGTAATAACATAATTATAACAAAATAATATGGTTATTTTCCCCCAGATTGGCTCATGGCAGCTGTTTGAGTTGAATTTTGCATATTTCTTGTCCCCATTATTCGTTGCACTTCCGCCTATAACCATAAATAACCAGAGTATAAAATATGACATTCTTATGTGTATAAGTTCCAATGGGCCATTGTGCTTCATTTGTTATATAAAAAGAAGAAATATATCACTATGATTAAATTCATGGCACTTAGCTGAGGAATCATTTTTTATGTATTTATCTATTCGTTGGAGGATGATTTTTTCCATTGTTGGCCCATTGGTAGTGATTTCAGTGTTAGTTATGTGGCTCACCATAGGGAAGATATTTGACTATTCGGTTCAGCAGCTAAATGAACAATCCATTCAACGCGCAAAAAGTTATGCAACTGAGCTTGATGGGCAGTTTCAGATTCTCGCACAAGTTGCCCATGATACAGCGGCTATTATGGAAGTTGCTGATAAGTTCGATGAGGAAACATTATATGCATTATTACGATCAAATGTTGCTCGTAATCCGTTGATATATGGTTCCGCCATTGCATTTGCTCCTTATCAATACAATCCGGATCAAGGTCTTTTTTCTCCCTATGTCTATCGTTATGGGGATACTCTGGAACAAATAGATATAGGCTCACAAGCCTATGATTATACAGACGGACAATGGGAATGGTACTCAAAGGCCAAGTTGCAAGGTGAACCAGTGTGGACAGAACCTTATTTTGACGAGGGTGCCGGTAATATTTTAATGGAAACATATGCTGTCCCATTTTATCGAGATGGACAGCTCCAGGGTGTTGCAACAATTGACATACCTCTTGAAAAATTACAAGAATATATGGCAAATAAATATCTGCAGGACAAACCTTTTATTATAGTTAGTGCGGAAGGTAAATTTATCTCACATCCATTACCAGAAATGATAATGCATAAAACTATTCAACAGCGTGCTAAAGAATCTAGTGATCCTAACTTGGTTAAACTATCAGAGAATCTTTTAAATAAAAAATCAGGCGTAATAAGAGTAGAACGGCTAGATATATTATCAGACCAGCCTTTCTGGATTTATTACGCGCCTATTAAATCGACGGGGTGGTCATTTGCCACAGCAACACCAGAAATCGAAATCTTGGAATTTCTCAATGAACAAATTGCTCGTGTAATTTTTGGTGTCTTTATTCTTTTATTACTAGTAATCGTCAGTATTCTTTTAGTGAGCACTCGTATTACCAGACCACTTACCTCTTTAGCCAAGTTCGCCGCCGAAGTAGGAGAAGGCAATTTCTCTGCCAAGATTAATAATATAAATACAAAAGATGAAATTGGGAAATTAGTTAATACATTTAATCATATGGTGCAACAACTCAGGGATCATGTAAATGCCAGAACCAGAGAAGCTGCCGCGAGAGAGGCTACCGAAAGCGAACTGCGTATTGCCAGGGAAATACAGGTGTCATTACTACCGGACGAGTTTCCACCATTTCCGGAACATGATGAATTTGATCTATATGCTGTTAACTCACCAGCAAAACAGGTGGGCGGTGATTTTTTTGATTATTTCTTTATCGATGACGACAAGCTTCTGTTTGTGATAGGAGACGTATCTGGTAAAGGGACGCCTGCTGCTATTGTAATGGCAGTTGCCAGGACATTAATACGTGATTTAGCAAGAAATACATCTTCACCTGCAGAAATTCTAACAGAAACAAATTGCCTGCTTGTTGAAATCCAAAAACATCCAGTATTTATAACAATATTTTTGGCTATATACGAAGTAAAAACAGGAAGGGTTAAATATGTAAATGCTGGGCATCAACCACCCTGTATATTAAATTCAAAAGGAGAAATAAAAAAATTTGGTGAAACAACAGGAACTATCGTAGGCATGTTAGATGATGCCATATATGAGGAACGTGAAGCCACGTTACAAAAAAATAATTATCTAATTGCATATACTGACGGTATAACTGATGCACGGTCACCCGATGGTCACTTTTATGGCGAGGAACATTTTATAAATTTATTAAAAAGTTGCGCGAATCTGACTGTTAAAGAAATTTGTGAAAACGTAATTAATGAAGTTACTGCGTTTCAAGCGAAGAAGCTTGCTGATGATGTTACTTTATTGGTATTAAAACATCGTGAATGATTACCAACTCATTTCAAATATGAAGTAATTTTCTCGGAGAATTCAGGAAAGTACATTGATATAACTGTTATATCAAAGGTGGTCATAATTGCTTCTTTGGGTTCTCTTTCAAGCAGGAATCTAAATGCGGCCTCTACACATGCTATTGGTTCATGGGATTGGCCAAAAATAGTAGTGTATGTTTCACGTAATAGGGTGACCTTATGTTGTGTTGTTCCATTTTCCTCTTCGATGGTGACATCAAATACCATAGGATCTGAGGAAATATCCGCTATAATGTTAATCATGTCGTCTCTCCAGAATAGACATTCATGCTGGTTACATGACAGCAGTCTATTCAAATGCGCTTGGATAATTATTTTAACCCTGTTTATATCCATTCAGTCAAGCGCTGAAAAAAATTATCAGTATCCCAGTATGGCCCCCCCGGGAGAATTAATAAATATTGGCAGCTATCGCTTGCATTTAAATTGTTTGGGCCATGACGGACCTGTTGTTATATTGGATTCTGGTTTAGGTGGCTTTTCTTTGGAGTGGTTATCGATACAACGTTTACTTTCCGACAAAGTAAAGATTTGTGCTTATGACCGCGCTGGTTATGGTTGGAGCGATTTTGGTCCACAACCACGGACAACAAAACAGATTGTATACGAATTGCATGCACTCTTAACAATTGCAGGGCTACCTCCACCTTATATACTCGTTGGTCACTCTTTTGGTGGCTATAACGTTCAATATTTTGCAAAAATTTTTCCAGATTTGGTAGCAGGTTTAGTATTTGTTGATGCATCACATCCTGAACAAAGGAAGCGACTCCCAGATATTCCTGTATACCGTGAACCCGTCAGGGCAGGACGCACCATCCCGATAATAGCCAGGCAATCTTCTTTTGAGTATTACCCGGAAGATATACGAGCACAGGCGATCTGGATTATGTCTTTACGTAAAACAAACAAAACATACTTACGAGAATTCAGAAATTTTTCTTTAAGCGCTGAACAAGTTATGCAAGCGGGTGATTTAAAGGACATGCCACTTATAGCGGTTTCAAGAGGAAAGCGTGTTTGGCCGGAGCACCCCTATGGAGATAATCTGGAATTGATCTGGAAACAGCTACAGTTGGAACTATCTGCGCTGACTCCCTCGGGCCGCCAAATTATAGCGTATGGCAGTGGTCATTTAGTCCATATGGAACAGCCTGGAGTCGTTGCATCTGCAATCTTATCTATTGTTGATGAAACTGATTCTCAGCAGCTTGAACAGTGATGCAATCAATAATACTTTAAATTTATAATTTTAGTTGATGGCTAATAACTCTATATCGAAAATCAATGTTGCATTTGGTCCAATTGACCCACCGGCGCCACGATCGCCATAAGCTAAATCAGAAGGTACATAAATTTGCCACTTTGAACCAACATTCATCATGGGCACAGCTTCTTGCCAGGCTTTGATGACTTGATTTAGTGAAAGCGTTATTGGTTCGCCTCTGTCATATGAGCTATCAAATACTTCTCCATTAATCAACATACCGTGATAATGCACTTTAACCGAACTGTCTTTAGCTGGTTTTTCCCCATCACCTTGTTTAACAATTTTGTATTGCAGGCCACTTTCTAATTCCACTACACCTTCTTTTTTCTTGTTATCCTCAAGAAATTTCTCACCCTTTACTTTATTACCACCGGCTGCAGTATTACGTTCATTTGCCAACTGTTGTTGATAATTTGAAAGTACAGCCTGTATTTCTTGTGGTGTCATTTTTAGATCGGCGTTGGTGAGAACGTCGTTGATAGCTTGTATGAAAGCATCAATATCCAGATCGGCTTTTTGTTGGACAACACTTTGGCTGAAATAGGTACCCATTGCATAGCTTAATTTTTGTTTTGCAGTCTTTAATTCAGTAGCTGCCCAAACTGGCGGGAAATGCAGTAAAAAACTTGTAAGCACTATTAAAGCTAATATTTTTTTATTCATGTAGGCATCTCTTGGTTTTACGTAAATATTATCAGTTTAGACTGAGGAAAATGATATTGTTCAATATCATCCCATAAATTATCTGCTACTCCAAGGGGGAGCTAATTTTAATACAAAATTTATAATGCTCCTGATTCCTTCAACAGAAGATATAATCTGTCAGCTATTTGTCTATATCCCTTGTTATTTGGATGAACGTGATCAGATTTTAAATCAGCATCTGATAAGATATCTGCTATGAGGTCTTTAACAAACATCACTCCATGTTCAGTTGCGATATTCTCATAGAAACTTGCTGTTTCGAGAAAAATACCTGGTTTAGGAACTCCTAATAATATTAGCTTAATGTTTCTGGATTGTGCCAATGCAATCATCTTTTTTAAATTGTTTTCGGTTTCCGCAAGATTTTTTTTACGTAAAATATCATTTCCTCCGTGACAGAGAATAACCAGTTCAGGTTGGTGTTTATCTAATACCTCCGGGAATCTATCCAGGCCAGAGCCCGATAGTTCGCCAGGTATTCCGGCATTGATAACCTTGCGATTTGATAATTGTTCTAGGATAACAGGAAAACTCTCTGCTGGTTTAGCACCTGTCCCATATGTCAAACTGTCTCCGAATGCAACGATAACTGCATCTTTAGATAATTTATCAAGTTGTGGCTGTTCTTGTCCACAGGAAAGCAAAAGGAGATAAAGCAGAGGGG
>CAZCXC010000193.1:0-1727 GCA_964502505.1 uncultured Enterobacteriaceae bacterium | reverse complement strand
GACATGGCACTGGATTCCGGCATTGGCACTTGCGGTAAAGATGGCCAATCTATTCCAGTTGGCGTTGGACAGCCTACGATGCGTATAGACGATCTGACTGTTGGTGGGACTTCGACTTGACCAGATTATTTCTACTATTCCTGGAAATACATTTAATTTTAAATATGTTCAGCTCAAAATTGAGCTAATTCTATTTTGCAAATCATCAACATTATTTTCCTCGAACCATGGATTCTTTTTTAACCAGATATTATTCCTGGGAGAAGGATGAGGTAACACAACATAATCTGGCAAATAGTCCTGATAAGATTTTACTGTTTCAGTTAATGTTTTCTTTTTCGTTTCATGCAAAAAATATTTTTGAGAATACTGACCGATTAATAAAGTAAGTTTTATATTTTCTAAACTACTAAGAATCTTATTCATCCAGAGTTTGGCACATTCAGGTCGTGGTGGGCGATCACCTTTCCCATCATTTCCAGGGAAACAAAACCCCATAGGTACAATTGCAAATTTTTCCGGATCATAAAACTCATCAACCGTCACATTTAGCCATTCTCTCAATCTAAGTCCACTGGCATCATCCCATGGGACACCACTATTCTGCACCTTGATACCTGGTGCCTGACCAATAATCATAATTTTAGAGTGTTCAGAGAAATTGAGTACAGGTCTTGGTGGAAAAGGTAAAAATTCTTCGCAGTTAGTACACTGCCTGATTTCATTTAATAATTTATTTGCCATAGTTTATTCTTGGTCAATTATAAGGGCCTGCTCATACAGGCCCTTATAAGACTAGCACTTATAATTCAGAGGGTGCTTTATGCAGTATCTTTAACCATTTCGCATCTGCAGTTTTGATACGGCCTGGTACATCCTTTAGCCATTCTTTCTGGATACCTGCATCAAGATTAAGATAGAGTTTTCCATCTACGACTCTCCAAACTTCAGGATCACCGACAAATTTCTTGCCTACAGAGGCACCAAAGGCACAATAACCACCGTATGCAGGGACATATTTTTCCGGGTTAGACTCAAATATCTTTTGATTATCGGCGCTAGAAAATAAATATGTCACTCCGTTATGAACAGCAAGATAATTCCCATTACCTCTAATTGGTTTCTTGGAGTTTTGATACGACACCAGGTCATAACCATTCACACCAGTCACACTATTTTCATAACTCCCGGCTAAAGCTGAAAGTGAAAAAAGCGACAAACTGCTGGCTAGAACTAAGGCAATTAATGTTTTAAATGTTTTCATGTTGTTTTCTCCTAAAGATAATTAAGCTGCTTTCGCAACATTGGCTGTGCTTACTACCGGAAAATCTATTTCGGTTTGGGCGATATTGTTAAAATAATTGGTAAATGTATTAACGGCGATATGCGCAATAATTTCGATAATTTCATCATCTCCATAACCAGCATTTCGCAAATCATTAAGATGTTCATCATCTACATCACCCCGGTTTTCAACGACCAGAGCACTAAACCTCAACGCTGCCTGGGTTTTCGCATCATCTGAATGACCTATCAGGTTATGCTGCAATTCTTCCGCGGAAACACCTGCACCCTTACCTAAAAGCGTATGTGCAGAAGCGCAGTAGTCACATCCATTTTTACCCGCAACAGTTAATGCAATCTGTTCTCTCAATGCGGGTGTAAGCACTCCCTGCCCTAATGCAGCATTAAAATTCAGGAAACCAATTAGAGGTAATGGGAATTAT
>CAZCXC010000192.1:0-2526 GCA_964502505.1 uncultured Enterobacteriaceae bacterium | reverse complement strand
GCAATTGAGGCAATTGAAAAAAGTGGAAGTAACTCCGTGCCTTCCGAAATGATCGATCGTTTATTTCTATCGGAAGAAAGTCCATTAAAAATTTGGCGTGAATTTCGTGGCATGAAAGCTACTGAATTAGCCAAAATTTCTGGACAAGACAAAGGCTATATATCAAAACTTGAAAATAGTCGAGACGCACTTATAAAAGCAGGTTCTGGAAAAATTGCGAAACTTGCAGCAGCGCTAAATATATGTATGGATGATTTAGTATTTAATGAAGATTAACTAGAGGAAAATAGCGGAAGAGAAATGGCTTCATATAAAGATATAAATAAAATATATGTTGCGTTTAAGTCAACTTTCAAACAAATGTATTGCAAATACAACTATGCTGATTCGCCCAGTAGAAAAATTAAAACAGAGAGAAAAACTTAAAAATACATACGAATAATTACGTAGCCAAAGCGAAATTACATTACGTGGTATAAATAACCTTACATATGCTGCCCGATATTTTTGTTCCGTAAACTTAAATAGGCACTTACCGGAGAGTTTCAGATGACAGTACGCAATGGTTTCATTGTTATTTCTATTTTTCTTTTGCTTACCCTTATATTGCTTACATCATTCTGGCCATTGAGCTACTGGGGTTTCATTGTTGTTGTACCTGTCATTCTGCTGGGTTTATATGACATGATTCAGGTACGACACACTATCTTGCGTATTTATCCTGTAATTGGTCACTTGCGATATATGTTCGAATCGATACGACCTGAAATTCAGCAATACTTTGTAGAATCCAACATTAACGGTCGCCCGATTAACCGTGAATTTCGTGCACTGGTTTATCAGCGCGCAAAAAATGACAGGGATACACGCCCGTTCGGCACGCAGTTTGATGTTTATCGCTCCGGATACGAGTGGATGAATCACTCTTTACTGCCAACTCAAATCGAGGACAAACATCCTCGCATCGTTTTTGGTGGGTCAGATTGCACTCAACCTTATGCTGCATCTCCAATGAATATTTCTGCCATGAGTTATGGCGCTTTGAGCAAACACGCAATCATGGCACTTAATAAAGGCGCCAGACTAGGTAATTTCGCACATAACACAGGTGAAGGCGGTTTGAGTCCTTACCATCTCAAATATGGCGGTGACATTATCTGGCAAATCGGTACAGGATATTTTGGTTGTCGTAACAGCAACGGTAATTTTGATAAAGATATTTTTACCGAAAATGCACAGCTTGATGTTGTCAAAATGGTCGAGATTAAACTATCTCAGGGTGCTAAACCTGGGCACGGTGGTATTCTTCCCGCCGCCACGCTAACTAAAGAAATAGCCGAAATCCGCCATGTACCGATGGGTCACGATGTTGTTTCACCACCTGCACATACAGTCTTTAGTAACCCCATAGGTTTACTTAAGTTTGTTCATGACTTGAGAGAATTATCTGGCGGTAAACCGGTTGGTTTTAAACTTTGTATAGGCATTCGCAGAGAATTTCTCGCTATCTGTAAGGCGATGCTCGAAACCGGTATTACTCCTGACTTTATTACTGTCGATGGCGGCGAAGGTGGCACCGGAGCCGCTCCTATAGAACTCACCAATTCTGTTGGCATGCCTTTGCGTGACGCTATTGTTTTCGTTAACAGTGCTTTGATTGGAACAGGTTTACGTAATCGCATAAGACTGATTGCCTCAGCAAAAATTATATCGGCATTCCATATTGTTCGCATGATTGCGCTAGGCGCTGATACAGTGAACTCTGCACGTGGAATGATGTTGGCATTAGGCTGCATTCAATCTCGAACCTGTAATACTGATACATGCCCTACAGGCGTCGCCACACAGAATCCAGCTAGATACAAAGCACTGGATATCAATCAGAAAGCACAACGCGTTGCTAATTACCACCACAGGACGATTGATACATTAATTGAATTATTATCTGCCAGCGGCTTACATGGACTGGATGAATTAAAACCATCGCACATTAATCATCGTATTAGTGGTACTAACGTCGCAAATTACGGTGAACTCTACCCATGTATCGATTCGTGTTGCATGTTATCCGACGACACCTTGCCAGGAAAATGGAAAGAAGACTGGCAGAAATCCTCGGCCGAAAGCTGGTGATACCAATGATTAATTACCTGTGCATGGCGAATTGGTAGTTAAGCAGGAATGGGGGTACTGACAAGTTAACTTGAAGTCATGGGCTGAGGCTACACAATTTGGTCTCTAGCGCTGGTAATCTGCTCTCTTGCGCCCACTCAGCGTTGGTTTGTAGAGTCAACAGCGCCCTGAAATTCCACTTCTCAAGGAAAAATGAGTTAACTTGTCAGTACCTCAAACGTGGCGATTACCGCGATCCGGATTGGTACAACGTTCCTGTCGGTACTATCGCAGCACGTGTAAGCAGTGATCCCAATTTCGGTAACCCAACACGGCGTAATTTTACATGAGGTATTTACCTAACTACCTATGCTCAATTTATATTGTAAGGAGAAAATTATGAAACCTATTGTA
>CAZCXC010000191.1:0-1795 GCA_964502505.1 uncultured Enterobacteriaceae bacterium | reverse complement strand
TGAAAAACACAATAGCTTGACTGCTAATATCAATTTTCAGGACAACTTGTTGAATGAGTTATTGTCTAGAGATTAAATTTAATAATCAGGAATTTTTGATGAAGAAAACAGCTGCTATTTTATTTTTCTTTTTAATTGTCACTCCTATTACAAGTATGGCCGAAAAGGCAGCCATTCAGGATCCTGATGCTTTAAATGAAGAAAAAATAATTTATCTGGAACAGAACTGGTCTGAAAAAGACAGACAATATTTCTATTTTACAGATCAGGGTTCCCGTTATATGCCCTATGATATTTATATCAACCTGGAACAAAGCGAGAATGAAAAATTATTTAATGATCCAGAAAATATGCTGCGTTATGGCTATATTCCTGTGCCGGCCAGTAAAGCAAATCCGGATGGTTTGCCAATAGGTTTTAGCAGGAATGGTAATTATATGGGTTTTACTTGTGCCGCCTGCCATACACAGCAACTTGAATATAACGGTCAATTCATTCGCATTGACGGTGGTCAAGCGATGGCAGATATGCCTATGTTTCATACAGAGATGGAACAAGCCCTTGAAACCACACTACAAGATGCTGATAAGTATGCGCGACTTGAACAAAAACTGCTGGGTAATAACGCATCAGAAAAACAACGTGATGGATTAAAAGCACTACTTAAGGAGCAATATGAAACACGAAAAGATTACAATCGACGTAACCATACAGAGGTTGCCTATGGTTACTCACGGGTTGATGCTGTAGGCAGAATTCTGAATAAAGGTCTATTCCTCACCGGTGTGCCTGATAATTTTAATCCACCTGATGCCCCGGTAAGTTATCCCTATCTATGGGATACCCCACAACATGATTACGTGGAATGGGACGGCGCTCAATCAAATTCGAATATTGGCGCATTAGCCAGAAATATAGGAGAAGTTATTGGTGTATTTGGTGATATCACACCAGAGACAAAAAAATGGTTATTCTTCTTTGATGGTGGTTATGAGTCATCTGTTCAGACCCGTAATTTACGAACACTGGAAAAAACCATCAGTAAACTTCATTCCCCATTATGGCCTGAAATCTTTCCAGCCATAGATAAGAAACTAGCACAAGCGGGTAGACCGCTCTATGAAAAACATTGTTTAGCTTGTCACGCTGATATTGATAGAACAGATCCAGCGCGTAAGATCCAAGCGAAGATGAGTACGTTGGATACTATCGGGACTGATCCTTTAATGGCACAAAATATATTAAATATGCGTGGGAAAACGGGCATATTTAAAGGCAAGAAAAGATTTTATATAGCAGGCGATACTTTAGGTGAAGAAGCACCCGCATTATTTATTGTTAATAATGCTATGGTGGGGGTATTAAAAAATAATCCCATACAATCATTACTGGCGAAACGCGATGCAAAAAAAATGGGCCATCCAGACGCTATTCATCCCCCTAAATATGTGAATGGAAAAATTATTGAACATGGGCAAGAGGTTTCTGAAAGGGCATTACTTGCCTATAAAGCAAGACCACTCAATGGTATTTGGGCTGGAGGGCCTTTTCTACATAACGGTTCTGTACCAAATCTTTATCAACTGCTATTGCCAGAAGAAAAACGTGTTAAGACATTTTACATTGGATCATGGAAATTTGATCCAGTGAATGTTGGTTATATCAGTACTGAAACTCCAGGGAGTTTTTTGTTTGATACTCGATTACGGGGTAATAGCAATGCAGGTCATGAATATGGGACGGGGACTGATGGATTATCTGTGCTCACTGAAGATGATATGTGGGCGTTAGTTGA